>JANZQE010000193.1:0-28825 GCA_038040705.1 Clostridium sp.
AAGTAGTAAACGAATGTCTTATCTAATTTCTTTTGCGCCTTTTGTTCTTTCAGGTCTGCTTATAATCATAAATCAATCAACCAACGGAAAACTCTTTGAATCTATTATAAAATTTATTGTAGCAGCCATGGGATTTTCGGGCAGCATTCCCAATCCATATATTGCTTCATTTAGCATGTTGCTCTGTGTTGCGATTATCTGTGGCTTTAATTATCTACTCATCCGAAAAGCGGAGCTAAAGG
Source organism: Clostridium sp. (assembly GCA_038040705.1). GTDB lineage: Bacteria > Bacillota > Clostridia > Clostridiales > Clostridiaceae > Clostridium_AD. The sequence continues at coordinate 243 of JANZQE010000193.1, forward strand.
CATAATTAAAAAGATCCTATAGCATAGACAACTTATAAGTCTATTCTATAGGATTTTTTATATTATTTCTTATGTTCTAGTGCTGCCTTAATAAAATCTTTGAATAGTGCATGCGGTTTATTAGGTCTAGATTTAAGTTCAGGGTGAAACTGAACTCCAACAAACCAAGGATGATCTTTAATCTCAACTATCTCTACCAATTTTTCATCTGGGCTTGTTCCTGTACACATAAGTCCAGCATCAGTTATTATTTTTCTATACTGATTATTAAATTCATATCTATGTCTATGTCTCTCATATATTACTTCATCAGTATAAGCCTTATGAGCATTAGAATCTTTTGCTAATTTACATGCATATAAGCCTAGTCTCATAGTACCACCTTTTTCATCTAAATCCTTTTGGTCAGGCATTAAATCTATTACAGGATAATTTGTTTCGACCTTTAGCTCCGAGCTGTTAGCTCCACTTAGTCCTACAACGTTTCTCGCATACTCTATAACAGCGCACTGCATACCAAGGCATATTCCAAAGAATGGAACTTTGTTTTCTCTAGCATATCTTGTAGCCTCAATTTTACCCTCTATTCCTCTGTCACCAAATCCTCCTGGAACCAATATTCCGGAAACATCCCCTAATATTTCACTGGCATTTTCACTAGTTACATCGCAAGCGTCTATCCATTTAATCTCCACATTACAATCATTATAAAGCCCTCCATGACTTAATGCCTCAACTACAGAAATATACGCATCATGAAGTTCTACATATTTCCCAACTAATGCTATTTTTACATTTCCAGATAAATTCTTTAATCTTTGCACCATAGACGTCCATGCAGCATTATCTATTTCATGACAATTCAGTTTCAATTTTTTACAAACTAAAGTATCTAGGCCTTCTTTGTGAAGCATAAGAGGTACTTCATATAAATTTTCAGCATCTAAATTTTGAATTACGCAGTCAGCTTCTAAATTACAGAAGAGTCCAATTTTAGCCTTCATATCATCAGATATTTCCTTCTCAGAACGGCATACTATTATGTCTGGTTGAATACCTATACTTCTTAGTTCCTTTACAGAATGCTGAGTTGGCTTAGTTTTAAGTTCCCCTGCCTTAGGTAAATAAGGTACTAATGTAACATGGATAAAGCAAACATTTTCTATTCCTACTTCATATTTCACTTGTCTTATGGCCTCTAAAAATGGTAGTGACTCAATATCTCCAACAGTTCCACCAATTTCAGTTATAACCACATCTACATCTTTTTCTTTAGCTACTCTATACGCTCTCTCTTTTATCTCATTAGTTATATGTGGTATTACTTGAACTGTACCACCTAAGTAGTCTCCTCTTCTTTCTTTTGATATAACTGACCAATATATTTTCCCTGTAGTTACGTTGCTACTCTTGCTTAAATTTTCATCAATAAACCTCTCATAATGTCCTAAATCCAAATCCGTTTCTGCACCGTCGTCAGTCACAAAAACTTCTCCATGCTGATATGGACTCATTGTCCCTGGATCCACATTAATATATGGGTCAAATTTTTGTATAGAAACTTTTAACCCTCTATTCTTTAAAAGCCTTCCAAGTGATGCTGCTGTTATTCCTTTACCTAGGGATGATACTACCCCGCCTGTGACAAATATGTACTTAGTACTCATAATTATTCCTCCTAAAGTTATTAATCAATAATTTTTTTGAGAAGTTTAACTATTTTTTCGAAAAATAGCTTGACAGATGTTTCATATGGCTCTATAATAGAAATTACCCTATAAAAACAATCGTATAGTAAACTGGTATATTTGTTTGCAAAAACCATATTAATATCTTATCACACTTTTTTGTCATTAACCAGTGTTTTTTTTGTTGATAATTTAATTGAATATTTTTTTATAATAACTAAGGCTATGTTCTATACAGAACATAGCCTTTATTTTGTTTAGATTTAATACTATTGAGCTTTAATATTAATTTTAAGTGTGGTTCTCAAAACTTGTTCATTTCCTATTATCATATCATAATCTATAAACACGTCTCCGCCACTACTATCCACCTTCATTTTCAACTCCTTAGTATCCACCATAAGATCTAAGGCTCCATGCGGTGTATTGTATAAAGTTAAATCCCTTACATCTTTTTTAAATTTCATTTCAGTAGTAGTAGTTCCGGTTCTTATTAGTGTAAAGTTTTCTTCATCAATTCTTAATGTAGTAGTAGTTCCCTTCATACCTGAAATCTCCGTCTCTTCATATACCGCATAATAAGAATTATCCTCTCTATAAAATTCACCAGGTGTCACCACTTCAATTATATCATCCTCATCTTTACTGTCAGCTTGACTACTAACAACTGAAATTATCGCATTTTTATTCATATCTTACCCCTCGCTATATTAAAATATATTTGTTTATTTCTTCTTCTGTTGCAGGTGATATAACTATAGAGTTACTTAGAGAGTTATTACATATACCATATTTAATGGATATAGTTTCATCATCTTTGCCCTTGCAATATCGCCCTGTTATTTTAGCTGCAAATTCAATGTCCTCATTGGTTTCTTCACCAATTATAACTACCGTAGAACCATTATAGTCCACAGCTGAAAATTCCAAATCTCCATCTTCTAATAATTCTTTTAGTAATTCCCCTTCTTCCTGCGTTCTTGTAGATATAATCTTAGCCTCTTTAGACATTCTAAAATGTCTTCCTATTTTTAATAGCTCTAAATCTTTTTTAGATATATCTTCTTTATGGTCTACAAGGTCTCTAAGTCTTATAGAGTAGCTAGGCTCAGTAAGTTTACATCCACCAGCAGGTGATGGATATTCTACTATCCCCCACTTTCGAGCTAATTCCATTTGGACTTTTCTGTTTCTTCCTTTTATATCCATAAGTACTTCCCTATCTATTAAACCGTCTAGCTCCATATCAGTTGGATTAAGATTTTTAGCACATAGTGGCCTTAGTATTTTCTTACCAATGCCAGATTCATTCTTCACTATATCTAGCGCAGATCTATTTTGAGACATAGGTCTTTGATTTAAAACTTCTCCTGTTATTATAAAATCCGCGTGATATTTTTCCAGCATTTCTCCACAATGTCTCATCATCATTGCATGGCAATCGATACAAGGATTCATATTCTTACCATGACCATGTTTTGGGTTTTTAACCATTGCAAAATGTTCATCGGAGAAGTCTATTACTTCTAAAGGGATATCTATCTGTTTAACGATTTTTAATGCATTTTCCTCATTAAAAAAGTGTGATTTAAAGAATATCCCTATAACTTCTATGCCTTGATCCTTTACAAGTTTTGCTGCCAGTATGCTATCCAGGCCTCCTGAAATCATAGCTAAAGCTGTTGTCATAAATTTTCTCCTCTCGAGTGTGTATTTCCTATTTATTATTTCTTTCTATAGCAAGCATAATAAGCTCGTCAATAAGAGTTTCGAAATTTTTGCCTGTAGCATCCCACATTTTAGGATACATGCTTATTTTAGTAAAGCCAGGTATAGTGTTAACCTCATTTAAATAAACCTCTTCCGTTTGCTTATCAACTAGAAAATCCACTCTTGCCATTCCAGCACAATCTAATATTTTATAAATTTTTATAGCTTGTTCTCTGATGGTTTCTAGCTTAGATGTGCAAAGTGCTGCAGGTATTAAAAGCTTAGATGCTTCACTTTTATACTTAGCTTCATAATCATAAAACTCCTTTGCTGGAACTACCTCTCCTGGAATAGATGCTTCAGGGTAATCATTCCCTAGTACCGACACTTCAATTTCCCTGGCATTTATAGCTTTTTCAATTAGAACTTTCCTATCATGTTTTAGTGCTTCTTTAAGCCCTAATGTTAATTCTTCTTTATTATGTGCTTTTGTTATTCCTACAGAAGACCCACCATTAGATGGTTTAATAAATACATCATATCCTAACTTTTTCTCTATTTTTTCTAATATTACATCTTTATCGTCTTCATATTCATAGCCATTAATTACTACATAATCAGCCTGCTTTATATTAAATTTTTGTAATAAGTACTTTGTGTAAATTTTATCCATACAAATAGCAGAAGACATTACTCCAGGACCCACACAAGGAATATTAAATATTTTACACATACCTTGAATTGTTCCATCTTCCCCAAATAGACCATGTAATACTGGAAATACTATGTCTACCTCTTTATTAAATAAAATATTTTGGCCCTGTGGTGTTTTATAAGATTCATCTTTTTCCCATTCTCCACTCTCTATGTTATCTAAGTTCCCAGTATATTTAAACCATACTCCATTTTTCGTTATTCCTATAGGGTATACATCGTATTTTGCTCTATTAATATTTTTTAATACTGATGTTGCTGACGCTGTCGAAACCTCATGTTCAGTAGACTGTCCACCAAATAATACCGCTATTTTCTTTTTCATTATTTATCTCCCCTTATAACTATAATAACTATTTTATGAATAATAACATAATAAGTTAACTAAATAAATTCATTATTATATCTTATTATAACATTTATATATATTACTTTGCATGGTATTTATAAAATCTTGATTTAAAATAATCAAAAAAACAGGAGATACATGTGCAATTTATGCAATATATCCCCTATTAATCATGCTAAAGGAAGTCATATACTTCTTACCCTTTAGTCCTATATAGTTAATTTTCCATTAGGTGTATTTATTATTTCCATTATCCTTTGTTCATACCCAGTACTTGCATCAATATACACTATAAATTCTTTTCCATTATACGAACCTGAAAATTCATAGCATAAAACTTCTTGATTTGTCAAAGTAGGTATAATCGCTAAACTAGTTTTATTTATTTTTAACCGCTTTGAAACCCTCTCTTGTGCTTTTGCTGCAGTTATTTTCGGTGAAACAATCTCCCTTTTTTCAACATGAGCCACTAAAAACTTTTCAGATTCAATTCCTATAATACTACCATCATCAAGTGCAATCTTAAGCTTTACTTGATCCGGGTAAATTGCTACTTCTCCTTGGTTATATACATAGCTTACTACTGCTGTATTATCATAATTCAGCGTATATGTAGGCTCCATGTTTTTATATCCTATTTTACCGATAAAAGTGCTGCCACCTTTTATCGCATCATTTATATCTAAAGTTTTCTTTCCTACCGACCTACTATCTAGTAAATATACTATCCTTCCACCATTTTTACTTATTTCTATAACCGTATTACCATCATTTTTATCCCTACCTTTAAATACTATGTTAAAAGTATATGCTGGTATTCTAGTCCTTCCTTCCACTGGCTTATTTTCAATACTTTCAATTTTGTCTTTGCCATATATATTTTCTATTATTTTAATAGCCTCTTTTTCGCTTACTTCTTGCTCAGCCATTACCTTAGGCTTTATTTCTAATATGTTATCAGAAAAAGGACCATCATAAATTAATGCTGGATATTGAACTACTTGCTTTTGTATGCCCTCGAATTTTTTAGTCATAAGGTCATCCCCTGCTTTTGCAAATACCCCGCTACTTTTTTTCCTTATTTCTCCCCATCTAACTTTTCCTTCGTTTATTTCAGAAAGAACTCCATTTAATTGTTCCTGAAGTGTATAAGATTGTTTTTCTAACACGTCAATTAAATCATATTCCTTATTATTAAGATCTTTCCCTTCTGACGATGCTTTGGCCAAAGTATAACAGAAATCTCCTACTTGAGCTAAAAATTCACTTGTGTCTCCTACCACTGATTGTTCAAGTGGCAAGGAATGCAATTTATCGTTTGCAGTTGATGAATATCTAAATATTTCTTCAAACACCACTATGCTTTGTTCCCTAGACCCAACAATAGCAGCTTTACCAAGATTTACTCTTATATTTTGTACGGAACTAACAAGTTCATACATGTATTTACTATATTCACCTTGAAGGTAATTTCTGTAATCTAATCTTTCCAAATACATGAGTATTGCAAAAGTAGTTGAAAATACAACTATTAAAGTTACAGCACTTGTATACAACATTCTTTTCTTTATCATTTTCATTTGTTTTCCTCCCAGCTTTATCATTAGCACATAACAATTACGTATTTGTTTAAGAAAATAACCCACTAAAAATTTCCATCACTTTAAATTTCACAATAATTTCTTTGTTGTCTTTAGTATTATCTATTAATTCATATTCATCCTCTGATAATACGCCTCTCATATCCCTCTCTGTTTCCTCAAAAGCTACATCTCCTTTTGTAATATCTACAAAACATAATGGTGGAAACATAACACACCACCAATTTTGTCCCGTACCACTTCCAATAAGTATTCTGAATGCTTCATATTCCCCTTGAGGAAGAGTTATATTCCCATAGGTCTTAACCGGAAAATATTCCTTTGAAAGAGTTGTAGCAACAGCATATTTAAATCCATTTTTATTTATAACCATTTCGGCAATTTTTTTTATATTTTTGTTTTCATTATTTATAATTTTTCTTGACTCTTCTATGTCCTTACTGTTTATAAGTTTTGGTGATACATATTCCAAAACAGAATCTCTTACTTTTAGCTTTAAATCCTGATCTACCTTATCATCACTATTAGCTATTACGTGGAACCTTATTAGTTTACCTGCAACATCACTTTGATTTGCCTTTCCACTTATGTTTTTTGTATTTAAAGCTATAGATATTATAATTATTATGGTAACACTTGTTAATATAAATTTTTTCATAGTGACCCACCCCCCAATACTATCATTTATATTAAAATTATTACCATTTATTGTAATAATATTCACTGAACCGCTCCAACTCTTCTTATTTTAGTATCAACGGTTACATTTACTGTTGCATTTTTATATTTCTCATCCCATTCACCTTCTATTTTGTTCCAAAGTGAAGGTTTGAACTTTTCAATATGTTCACGTATACCAAAGGGATCTATCTCAAATTCCGTTTTAGATATCTCCATTATTTTCTTGCATTCTACAGAAATTGACTTGTTAAATATATTTTCAAGCTTCTCCAATTCATCAATTTGAAGTGTTGTTTTGCCTACATAGTATCCACCCAACTGACCTTCGAAGTTTAAATCTACATTAATTACTAACTTATCTCCCTCTTCCTCCACTGAAAGCACTCTTTTACACCCATCTATTAAATAATCAACTGGGTGTCCATCCATATAAATAACCTTTTTACCAACATTAAATTTGCCACTTAAGAGCTGAATATCCATTAATTCTAGAGGATTAAAATATCCTTTTAATTCATAATCTTTAATTATAGCAGCCCCTGTTAAAATCAATTCATTCTTGTCCTTATCTAAATTTATTCTTGGTAATAACACATTCCCATTTTCACTTAAAAGAATAAGAAATTCATTTAAATCTATGCTCATAATCCTAGAATTCCTCTTACTATTAGCCATTAGTCCCGAAATATAGTTTTGGGCACTTTTTTCTACAATTGGTTTGAATTTTACATAGTCTTCAGCTATGCCTTCTGAGACTACTATATCCATCATCCTATTTATGTTAGGATTTCGCTGCAAATAATCTACAATTTCTTTAATTGTTTCTTTATATTCTAATATATCGCTACTTAATATAAGTAGTTTGACATGCCCCATATATATATCTCTGCTGCTCTTAGCCATAGCTTCCGACGCAGCATCTTCCATAGAGTAACCTTGCGTATTAATATATTTTTCCTGTGCACTTCCACCTTTATCTGGACCTAGCATGCTCATATCTGGGAACCCATAGGTTACATTGATTTTTTTAATTTTGCCCTCCGCAAAGGGATCTTCTGGATTGATCTTTTTTAATTCCTCTTCTTTATCAATATCCTCTCCTGTGTCGATAGCTATAGTAGATATGAAATTAAGCCTATCTATTTCTATTTTATCCCAACATCCAGCAAGCAGTATACAACTGAGGACAACTGGCAAAATCTTTTTAAATATCATCCGCACATTTCCTCCTCCCTCTAACCTTACCCACAAGCAAGATAAGTATTGGTAAAATAACAAAAACAAATATAGCCGTTAATAGAACTGCCGGTGTATTAAATTGCATAGCATAAAGTTCTGCTATATTTTGCGGATATAATGCCACAACATAAACAATGGGCATTATTAAAAGAGAGGATAATTTAATATCTTTTAGTTTAAATACAGTTTTTATAATTTCACCAGAAAAGAAATACATATTGACAAAGGAAGTAAAATAAAAAAATATCCAAAATGCCATTACTACGCCTTCCCAACGTTCTATAAATGTTCCCGGTATATCCAAAGTCCTTATCATAGAGATAGTCGGCCATAATAAAATCCTACTCTGTTCTTTAGAAAACACTGCTAAAACAAGCACCATTACAATCAAATAAAATATTGTTATAAACATAATACTCTTTTTTAACACCCTTTTCGAAGTCTTCTTATTCTTAACATAAGGAAGAATTAGATACGCTATTTCAATCCCTCCAAAACAGAATAAAATATATCTAGACGCCTTAAAGTAATTAGACGGTTTATTATTAAGTACTGGTAATAAATTTGTAAAATCAGCATTTATTGCAATAAGTATAAAAACTATAAAAACTGGAATAAACATAATCCAAAATACAATTTCATTAAATTTAACTAAATCAATTACCTCTCCCCTAACTAAGTAAGTTGCCGTTAAAATAGTAACTATCAAAATAAATTCTGTAGGGGTCTGCCTTAATAAATGCAGCTTAATAACTTCAGCAAACTCCCTCATTCCTAGCGAAACAATAAATATACTATAAAGAGCAAAAACAATAGCAAATACTCCTCCAAGTATCACTCCAAAATTATTCTGCAATATATTTATAAATTGTTCAAAATCATTTTTCTTCATAACCATGTATATAAGATACAGTAATAAGAAAATTACTATCCCACCTATTAAAGTAACAATCCACGCGTCACTACCTACTTTATCTATTACCTGTCTTGGACTAGAAAATATTCCTACTCCTACTATAGCTACCACTATGGTAGCGAATAAACCAAAATCTCCGATTAATTCTTTATGCCGCATAATGTTATTCGTCACCTCCTATTACAAACATAATATAGCCTATTTTTGCCTTATCTTATCTCCTGTTTTCATATATTTAGGTCTTTCTTTTATCTTGGATAAAGGCGCCTTGATATACATATCTTTTAAATCACTCATACTAGTACTAACCGCTGGTGCTAGATACGGTATTCCAAAACTTTTCATTCTAACTAGATGAATGAGGATTACAATGAGACCCATCATCATTCCATATAGGCCTGCAATTGCAGTTGTAATAATAAGTAGAAATCTCATAAGCCTAAAAGCTGTAGTAACTTCATAATTAGGGGTTACAAATGTAGTAATAGCAGTTATTGCCACAATAATTATCATAATAGGACTAACTATTCCCGCACTTACTGCAGATTGCCCTATAACAAGGCCTCCTACAATACCAACAGTAGCTCCAATCGGCCTTGGTAGTCTGACCACAGCCTCCATAAGAAGGGCTAAAAATAGCTCCATAATTATAGCCTCTACAAATGCAGGAAAAGGAACTCCTTCCCTTGAAGCTGCTATAGAATAAGCCAATTTAGTAGGTATTATAGCTGTATGAAATGATGTAACCGCTACATAAAGTGCCGGCGCAGTAAGAGAAATCAGTATAGAAATCATCCTAATAAATCTAATCATAGAGGCATGCATCCATCTTTGATAATAATCATCAGGCGATTGAAATAAATTAGGCAAAGTACACGGAACAATAATGGCAAAAGGTGAATTATCTACAAGAAGTGCTACCCTACCTTCGTATAAAGCTGCCGCTACTACATCAGGTCTCTCAGTACTTTGTATTTGAGGAAAAGGAGAATATTTATTATCCTCTATTAGCTGCTCAATGTAGGCAGAATCGAAAACTGCATCAATGTTTATTTTGTCTATTCTATCCTGAAGCTCATTAAGCACCTCTTTATTTACAATATCCTCAATATACATAATAGCCACATCAGTTTTCGATCTAGCTCCTATGGCTTTAGATTTAACTCTTAGCCTAGTGTCTCTGATTCGCCTTCTAACTAATACAGTATTAAACCTTACAGTTTCTGTAAACCCTTCTCTCGCTCCTCTGGTTACTGTTTCACCAGATGGATCCCCTACCCCTCTAGCTGGCCAAAGACGGTTAGCAATAACATAGGCGAAGTCTAGCTCATCTATAAACATTAACGTCTCACCAGAAAGGGCAGCATTAACCCCTTCACTTAACTTCTTAACTTCTCGCATATCACTAACTGCTAGTAATTGGTCTTTTATCTGATCTACATCTTTTATTCCTTTTGGACATAACATTAATGGTTCTAATACATAATCATTTAATAACAGTTTATCGGCCATTCCATCTATGTAAACTAAGGCCGCATTCCACTCTCCTACCTTGAAAGTTCTAAAAACAACGTCTGAATTATCCTTTAAAAGTTCTTTTATATACGTTATATTTTTTTCTACGGACAACTCAATTTTATCTTCGATTTTTTCTTTCATAATCATTCACTTCCTTACATGTTATATGTGTGCTACTTCTTTACCATTTCATATTTATTTAAACATCCACCTAAGTATAAATAGAATAATAGATGTGGTAATCGCAAGCCACCCTAAAAATGCTGCTTTCTTACTAGTACTGTCCATATGAGATTTTTTAAAATTCCTCGCATCTACAGTGAGTACAACAGTACCTTGAATCACCATCATCGTTAAAAAATATACGTCAAATAAATCTAATATTTTCATTACTTTACTCCTTATTTCAGCATAATTTATAAAACATATAACTAGTTTCTACGACACCGATAGAAAATATTCACTTGGTACATGAAAATAAAAAAAACCTGTAAAAACCAGTCAAGGCATTTTACACGTTTTTATATATCATTATAGATTTGCAGCTAAATTGTTCTCGTTATATATACTTCTTTATATTGAGTTTTAAATTTTTCATAACATCTTTGAGCCTTTAACATATCCTCAAAAAAGGCGAATATTGTTGGTCCACTTCCACTCATCATTGATCCCATGGCACCCATTTTAATCATATCCTCTTTTATTCTTTTGAGAACTGGGTATTTTCTTAGCGTAACATTTTCAAGTAAATTTTTCATACCATTACATACTTCCTGTAATTGTTCTGCTTCCATAGCTTTTATTAAACCTTCTGTATCTGGATGTTTATAAATTCTACTAGTATCTAAACTTTTGTAAACTTCCCTTGTAGATACGCCAAAATTAGGTTTAACCAATACTAAAATATGATTTTTAAAAGGTACCAGCGGAGTAATAATTTCTCCTATTCCTTCGCATAATGCAGTACCTCCTGTTATACAAAATGGGACGTCTGCCCCTATTTTTAAACCTAAATCCATAATTTCATTGTCAGGTACCTTTACTTCAAACACTTTTCTAAGTGTTTGAAAAACCGCTGCTGCATCGGTACTTCCGCCTGCCATCCCTGCCGCTACAGGAATGTTTTTCTTAAGATATATATTTATACCTCCGCTTACATTATAAGTATCCATAAAAAGTTTTGAAGCTTTATACATTAAATTCTTCTCATCAATGGGTATGTATGGTTTATTGCAACTTATATTAATTCCTCTATTACATTTTTCAAATGAAATAGAATCGTATAAGTCTACATTTTGCATAATCATTTTTAATAAATGATATCCATCTTCTCTTTTTCCCACTATATCTAAAGATATGTTTATTTTTCCATAAGCTTTTACTAACATGATTTTCCTCCAACTCTATATTAAATATCACCACAGTGGACCATCCACTAAAACGAGTGAAATATTACTAATAAAATTAGTATATTACAACAAATATAATATTGCTACATATAATTTTAAATAAGACAATAATAAACCCCCATGTGCTATTAACAACATAGGGGTTTGAATTATATAATTACTCTACCTGGTATTATAAGTTTTTGTGAAATTTTTATAACATTAGGATCATCTATTCCGTTCACTCTTGCAATTTCTTGAATTGTAGTATTATATTTTTTAGCAATTTTCCAAAGGGTGTCACCCGATTGAATTACATAAATAGTAATACTAGCTTTTTTAGTAGGTATTTCACCTTCCATCGGGTAAACATCAACTAAAAACTTCTTCTGCATAATATAATTTACTCTTGCATATGCTTTCACTACAGCTCTAACCGAGATATTCCCAGCATCAATATCTGCATTTACATTTTCAAGTGTTACCTTGCACATACTGCTCATATTTATCCTAGCACCTAATATCTCAGCACCACAGGTAAAAGGAATTTCATCTGATACAGTAGATAGATATTTTTCCTCATCATCACTTCTGTATAATACCGTTACATTCATTATACCCTCTATTATAACCTTATCCTCAGTAACCTTTTTATCTGTTACACAAACACTGGCATTGCACATAATTATCTTACTAGGCCTCGCCATGCTCTTATTTACTTCTATGTCACCCTTAACTAAAGTCTCCGTTAATAATTGTCCTTGCATTACATTAAGGTCATAATCTTTTTTATCCATTTCTAAATTAATAGTTGGTGAATATACATCTTCAATTATATCCACTTCTTCTTTATGCATAGCTCTAGTACTCGTCTTTATCAAAAACTCAACATCTATAATCCTTTTTTCTCCTAAATCATCTTCCTTAATGTCAAATTCCATAGCATCTACATTGAAATCTGTATAATTTTCCATATATGGGTTTACACCATTAAATTCTAATTCTTTATTGAGCATAACATCATTTTCAATATAAATTAATTCTCTGCTATCTCTACCCTTATAAATAATACTTACTTGAGCATATGCATTAATTAAAATTTTATCTTCGTACAGTTTCACTTCTTTCTTATGGATATTAATATCACACTTTATAACTTTAGAAATTTCAGGTTTATCCATAGGAATTTTTATATTAGCTTTGCCAATAAGTTCTCCATTAAAATTCCTAGTGACCTTATCTATACTAGTAGTATTTTTCAAATATTGAACATCTTTAACTACTTCAACATCTTTAACTATTTGGAAATTAAAATTTTTGTATACTTCAGATTTTAATCTCAGAATACCTTCTAGGCATATTTTCCTCTCATTAACTATCTTACATTCCATATGTTCTACAAAACACTCGGCATCACAAAGCATTTCTGGCTTAGCACCCATTATATCTATTGTATTTGAGAATTTGGAACTATACTCAACATTTTCAACATCAGTGCGTTCTTGATCTTTAGTAATATAAAGTACATTATATTTGATGTACCCCTCTAAATATACCTTATCTTGAATTATCTCTTTAGAGTTTATAGAAGCTTTAACATTTAGCATAAGGACTTCTCTAACATCTGGATGGGTATCGGGTATTACATACTCTTCTTTCACTACTGTATCAGCAGTGTTTTCTCCTAATAGTTGTTCATATTCTATGTCTTCTCTTATTAAATCTATATCCATATTATACCTCCTTGTATTTCTATTGGTAGGTAACAATGGGTTGTTATCTACCTAAAATACCTACTGTTAATATATATAGAAATAGTAAAGAAATTATGATATTCCACGCTTTTATTCGTATTACAATTTTCGTTATAATTCCTTAAAAAGTGATTTATGTAAGTCACATTATATATATTAGCATCTTTTTTAAGCTAAAAAAAAGACATATATTAAATAGATTACAGTGTTATTAATAAGCAACTGTATTCTATTTAATATATGCCTTGTTAATCTTATATAAGCTAAGTCCAAACAAATAACAAATCAGTATACTAGTTTATTATTTTTATGTGCTCAAGATTAATTTATAAATATATAAAACGATACCGAAATAAAGTATCGTTTTATCCTGCAAAAACTATTTGAACTGTTTTTGTCAAAACATCTGAATAACTATATGTCACTGTCCTGTGGGTGTCATTGTCTAGTCTAATAACAAAAATACTTGTATACGTCTTTTCTATAACTCCATTATCTACAAGGATTTTTCTTCTTCCACCATTAGCTTTTAATGTTACTCTTTCACCAACATGACTTTCTATTTCATCTTTTATTGAAGTCAATACATTAACTTTTTCCATAGCAAGCACCTTCTCTCCACATTTTACATTGTACACTATATATATATTATTGTCAAGCAACTTATTATTTTATCACTACTATAACAATTTTGTCAATGTTAAATTTATGTTAACAAAAACGTATTTTAATAGATTTTTACACTCACAATTGATTTTTCACCGTTTTATAACCTTTACGTGCATACTTTAATAGCATCTCCTTTAATGGCATAATTATTCATTTTTATAACCAATCTCCCATACAAAATGCGGGAGCTTGGTTAGATGTTCAAAATAAAAACACATACATAATAATTATATGTCTTAAAAGCAGATTCCTAGGTTCTATATATACTGGGACTTTGGAAATCCCTCTCTATATTTCCCTCTGGTTTGAAGTCCGCCTATACCCTTAAGTCCTGTTATCGTGTTCTGTATAACATCTTCTATTGCTACAACATTTTCTACATTCGTATATGCTATTTTTTCAGCAACTAAAACTGGGTCCAAACAATGTATTAAGACACGGTTCGGAGAAGACGCAAAATTGGCACCGGCATCTAAAAGTGCCTCATAACAAGATTGACAAGCCCCTGCGAATATAACTAAATCATCATAATTACTATTATAAGATCTAAGAGCCATAACGGATTCTACAAAGTATTTTGAATTCCTGTAATTGTTTAAATCTACATAATCAGTTATTCCTTTTACCATACCATCATGACCTGTTATTATTACTATATCCGGCTTTATTTCTTTGACTAAAGCTACTATTTGACCTGGTTGATCTTTTTCTGATATTATTCTACCTACAGCCTCTAAAGAAAATTGTTTATAGGTTTTTAAACAAACCTCTAGATATTCTGCATCACCGTCAACATGTAATATTTTACCCGGTCTCCCGAAAACCATATCTTTATTTTTGTATTCTTTGTACCTTTCTTCTTTTAATTGTGAATCTTTAATTCTTCCAGTAATATCTATAGCTGTCCCCCTGTACCCTTTGGTCCCTTTAATCCTATTAATCAGTACCTTTTTAATTGATGCATTCACTTTTTTATTAAACACTTTATCTATTTCGTTAATTCTATTCTCTGATACTAATTGTAAATCTTCACTTCGCGAGTCCGCTTCTATTCTTAAGTTTATTCCCTTAAGTAAGTACAAATCATCATTCCCCTCAATTATAATATCTATTATTTTAAAGGTAATGTCACCACCGTAAGATTTTCTTACCACAATGTCTCCTATTTTCACAATATCATCTCCATACTTAAACTCATATTATATATTATGAAAATATGTCTAATAGGTGAGAGCAAAAAAAGTTATGTAAATATTATATCTACATAACTTTTTTATATAGCATCATTTTTATTATTTCTGATTAAAAGCTTTCTTATATTCTTCAATAAATACCATATACTTTTCTTTTTCAGAAATTAACTCCTCCATCTTCTTGTTAAAGGAATTTTGAATCCACGTAACTTCATTGTAATAGTATCTGTTACAAAGTCTCCAGTACCTTTGTGGGAACATTAGGAATGCATATATGAGTCTATATTCTTCTTCTAATAGAGGATTTACGCTGCTATATGCTTCTAATATCATTTCAACTTGTTTTATGTCCCAATCCTGCTTTTTAAGCACCTTTATTAAGAAATTAGATAAATCATATGCTTTTACTTCTCTTTTGCAGTAATCGAAATCAATTATGTTAACATCATTATTATTATCAATAATAATATTATGATAAGTATAATCATGGTGGCAAAATCCTTTTTCTTCTTCTGTTTGCCTGCAGATATCAAAGTACCTAGAATCATCAAGTATAGCCATAGCTCTTTTGCCTAGTTCCTTCTGATCATCTACACTCTTAATATAATTCATATCAAAATCAGTTTTAAAATTCTTCTTTTTTCTAATCATTCCCTTCATTTTCTCGAAGGACTTAATTCTTTTTTCCATTAAATGAGGCCATCTTCCAAGATCTGTTTTCAGCTTGCTATTCTCTGGTGGATCATACCCTTTAGATGCGATGTGCATATAGGCTAGATTTTTAGAAGCGTTAATAAGCTCCTCCTCATTATGAAAATCGCACTCTCTACCATCTATCCATGACGATAATGTATAAATATCTTCATTAACTAACGCATAAGGGTTTCCCTCAGTATTCAAAATATATCTATCCACCTTGTCAAATCCATTCTTTGCAAGATGTTCTTTGGCGCCGTATACAAACAAAAGTTTTTGTGTTCCATAATTGATTTTCTTTAAGCATTTAGTTCCATCATCAGTCTTCAAAAAATACACTCCCTTATTAGGACGTATACTTTCTATTTTAATACCATATTGTCTCTCAATTTCAAATTCTCTCATCATGTCACTCACCCCCCTCTATAATTTATATTACAAATAATTTTTTTTAGAATAAATTCTTGCAGGTTTTAATAACATTTATGCTTTCTTTTAATATAATAAAGTATATTCATATATTAATCAGTGCTTAAGGAGTCTTAAAATGAAAATTGGAATTGATGCTAGGGCTGCAAAATGGTATAGAGGAACTGGTATAGGAACTTATGCTTACCAATTAATTCACTCTTTAAATAAAATAGACAATTATAATGATTATTTACTTTTTGTACCGGAAGACTGTAAACTCAACATACCTTTTCAAAAAAACTTTCATATAGAAAATATTGCACAATATAATCAAAATAATTTCTGGAATGAAGTGACTGTTTGTAACAATTTAATAGACAAGTCTATGGATATATACCACGTTCCTCAAAATGGTATAGGTCTTCCTAAAGAAAAAAACTGCCCTTTCGTTATTACTTTGCATGATGTTATACCGCGAAGAATGCCAGAAACCGTTGGTGACCAATATTTAAAAATTTTTAACGAAAAACTGCCAGATATTATCCCCTTGTGTGATGGGATAATTACAGTGTCAGAATATTCCAAAGAGGATATTGTTAAAGCTTTCAATTTCCCAAGAGAAAAGATATATGTTACTTATTTAGCCAGTGAGGATATCTATAAACCCTATGACAAAGCATTTAGTAAATCTATCATCGAAAAAAACTACTCCATTACTGGAGACTATATTCTATATGTTGGTGGCTTTAGCCCTAGGAAGAATATCCTTGGGCTACTTGATTCCTTTAGCTTACTCCTGCCAAAACTAAAAAAAGATATGAAACTCGTAATTGCAGGTAGCAAAGGTAAATCATATGATATATATAAAAAAAGAGCAGAAGATCTGCATATTGAAGGCAGCGTGATTTTCCCAGGCTTTATCTCCATGGACCATATGCCCTTCCTGTATAATGCCTGTGAGCTTTTTGTATATCCTTCTTTTTATGAAGGTTTTGGACTTCCACCAATTGAAGCAATGGCTTGTGGAGTACCTGTAATTGCTTCAAACCTTACTTCTATTCCCGAAATAGTTAAGGATTCAACTTTACTTGTAAATCCCTATGATATTAACGACTTAAGTGAAAAAATGTATAATGTGCTCCATGATAATTTTTTAAGACAATCCCTTATAACTAGAGGATTAAAAAGAGCCTCTGACCTAACTTGGGAGCATACAGCTAAAGGCACTCTAGCAGCTTATAAAAATATATTATTAAATAGTTAAGTTAAAACCCCCGCATAGTGTATATACACTATGAGGGGGTTTTAACTAACAATTATAGTAATTTCTAAAACCTTCTAAGAATTCTTCTCTATCTTCTCTATACTCCACTTTTTTCATTAATCTATTTAAAAATATTTCTTCACTCCACTGCTTGTTCCTTGTGTAATAATCTTTAGATACACTATAAAAATCCGAGGGGAAGCTAAGCATACCGTATAATACGGTTAGTTCCCTCTGATCTAATGGGTTTAGCGATGTATATTCACTCAAAATACTATGACATTTTTCTATATCATACCCGAAATTTTTAATGGCCTTATTTATAAAATTACAAAGATCATGTACCTTTAAATCTACAACTGCATAATCAAAGTCTAAAAAATACACTTCTTCTTTATTGATTAATACATTATGGTGAGCTAAATCATGATGACAAAATACTATTTTCTCTTTTTCCTCACATAAATCGAAATACTCAGAGTTCTGCAGTATTTTTATACTTTTCGAAATATTTTCCTCATAATATTTTTCATTTTCTAGAAAAATTTTATCAAATTCATTTTTATTTTCATATAGAGTTACAAGCCTTTTGAAAAATTTAAGTTCCCTTAGTTTTTTATTGAAATTTTCTATTACTTTACCACATAAGTACCGCTTATGGTTCTTTGCACACAATCTAACAAATACCTCATCATACATAAGGCCATTTGATGCCGTATGAAGCTCTGCTAGCGCTTTTGATGTAAGGGTTACATCAACCGGGCTACTATATTCACACTCTCTGCCTTCTACTAAATTCATAATACAATATATTTCATCTTTCCAACGGACATATATAAGGTTATTTTTTGTCTTTTCGAATTTTATTATTCTATCAAAATTTTTATTTCTAATATACTCAATACCATAATTAATAAATTCGAGCTCTGAAGTACTATAACTCACTTTTTTTAAAACCTTATCACCTTTATCAGTATCAAGTATAAACACTTTTCTTACCGGAACAACATCACTTATTTCTAAATCAAATTCACTAAATAAATTCACATCTAAATCATATTTGCTTAAATAAGCCTTGTCGTTATATCTAACGTCTAACATATTTTCACCTCTTATCTATGCACTAAAATATTTTTATTTTCTCGCTACTTAAATTAAAGAATTTCCATCTTGACTCAAAGCTTTTATAAGCTTCTCAGAAAATCTATACTGAGGCCACTGCTTTTTACCCTCTCTATACCTATTACAACATTTCATAAATTCATGGGGGTAAGAGATTAAAGCTATTATAAATTTTGAACTAGTGTCATCCAATCCTTCAATATAACAAAACTCATTAACAATCCTCTTATAATCAAGACTTCCCCCTTTTCTTTTCAACCTATTAAGTAAAAGGAAGCAATCCATTTCCACCATGTTATAACTACAATCCTCAAAACTAACCACTTCAACATATTTATTTTTTTGGAGATTTTTAAAATCTGTATTACCGAGGCATATTTCGCATCGCCTCATGCTTCTTTTTATAATTTCTATATAATCTGAATGGTACGCTGCACTTATGCACATCTCCCCTCTGTTTATAACTTCATCTCCATGTTTAAGAATTAATTCTTCGAAAGAATTTTTAGGTTCATCTCTTTTAATTTTATTTATGTCCCTTGTAAGCTTTTTAATATGAATTTTATATTCCTCTATGATCTTTCCTGTATTGTTATTTAACTTATTCCTTAAATGCCCATTAAACCCCAAAGATTTTTCATGAAAAGCATAGATCGCACGAAACTGATCTATTACTAATTCTTCAGTTATATTCTCGTCTTTATTTCCAGGATTAAACTGTATTATATCTACATTTTTAACGCCTTTGAATATCATATAATCAGAAAATTCATTATATATGCTTATTGCCACTGGCATCACCTCTAATCAAATCTATTAGCCAAGTGTTATCTTCCTTTCTTACTGTTTTTATCCATTTTCCTTAATATCTCTTTTTGTTCAAACTCTAACTCTTTAATTTTTTTTTGTCTTTTTTTTATTTTTTTAAGTTTTTTAACTTCCTCTTCCATCTTTTCGAGTTTCATATCATATTCTTCTACAGTAGAATCTTGCGGCTCTATTATGTCAATTTCTCTCTCATCATTGTATATATCCTCTTTATTTTTACCCACAATATTACCTCCCATATTTTATTTTTCTAAATTCATCAATAAAAATTTGCCGCTCTACTCTATCCTCCTCTATTTTTTCCAGCTTCTTCAAAAAAAACTCTTCGCCCCAATTTTTTTTCTCCCAGTAGTATTGAATTCCGGTTTGCCAATACTCCTGGGGAAACTCCATAAATCCCGCCATTACCTCTAGGTCACTTTTGTATATTTCATTTGTAGCATGGTAGATATCCATTATAAACAGTGCATTTTCAAGGCTCCATTTTCCGTTTTTCATTCTTCTTATTAGTAGACTACTTAAATCATGTAAATGAGTATCTAAGATGCAATAATCAAAATCTATAATGCTTATGCCTCCACTTTCTTCAATTAATATATTATGGTGAGCATAATCATGATGGCAAAATCCCCTATGTTTAATTTCTTCTTTCATCTTATCTACATATTCACTTTTGGTTAGATTACATATTGACCTATCGCTCCTTAATAGCTCTTCCTCCATCATCCCTAGATAATTCATATCAAATTCCGTTTTGAACTTCTTTTCATCTATTCTTCTTTTAAAATCTAGTATTTCACTCCTTCTGGTTTTATAGGTTTCTATCCATTTAAGCCATGCAATTCTTGGTTTCATATCAGGTGTGACTTTGAAATTCAAACTCCTTATATGAAGCTGCGCAAGCTTTGAGGTGCATAACTCTATATCCACTGGATTATCATAATTACACTGCCTTGCGCTTAGCCATGGGGTTAAATAAGCGTATTTACTATCAACAGCTATATAATCATTTTTATCTTTTGTTTCAATTATTTGTGGTATATTTTGAAAACCATTGTTTTGCAAATGCTTTATTGCACCAATAATAAATAAAAAATGCTTAAAGTCATAATTAATGATTTTAAGGCAATACATACCATTATCCGTCTCTATTCTGTATACATTTTTTATTTTCTCAATATCAACAATGCATAGAGAATATTTATCCTCTACTAATTCCCTTAATTCCTGGGTATCCAAATGCATGCCTCCGAAATATTCTTCTATTGCATTATATGAAATTACGGAATAATTTGTGCAGGTTTATATTTATACAAATAGCACACTTTTCTACTCAAAATAGTATATTAATATATATTGTATTTTAATAAATCTATAAATTATAAATTCAGCGTTTATCTATTAATATTAAGGAGTGGACCCCATGAGGATTGCGCTTGATGCTAGAGGTATCAATTTCTATAGCGGCACTGGTATAGGAACCTATACCGAAAATGTGCTTAAAAATTTAATTAACATAGATGCTACAAATAATTACCATATTTTTTGGTCAGGTAGTAATTACGAGTGCATAAAAAAAGAAAACTGCAAAATAGTAATGACCTCCAAAAGACACCAACGTTTTTTTGAGGACCACTATTTCCCAGAAAATATTAAAAATGAAAACATAGACATATATCATATGCCACAAAATGGTATTGGTTTTAGTTCACAAATATCTTGCAAGAAAATAGTTACTATACATGATTTAATTCCATACATCATGCCTAAAACCGTTGGAAAGGGATATTTGTTAAAATTCTTAAAAGAAATGCCTTTGATAATAGATGGTGCTGATGGAATAATAACTGTCTCTGAATTTTCTAAACAAGATATTTTGAAATTTTTTCCTATAGAAGAGCATAAAATTTTTGTGACTCCCCTAGCTGCTGATAAAAAGTACGCTCCCTTAGACAAACTTCACTGTAAAACTCTTCTAAAAGATATATATAATTTAGAAAATCCATTTATACTCTACTTAGGTGGATTTAGTGAGAGAAAAAATGTGGCTTCTTTGTTAACTGCTTTTGCAAAAGTGTATAAAGATTTAGATAAAAAATATAATTTGGTTATCGTAGGCGGATATAAAGATTCAAGTAAAACACTCTTAAAACTTACAACTAAACTCGGAATAGACTCTCATGTTATTTTTACTGGATTTGTTCCTGAAGATCATTTGCCTATTTTCTATAACGGTTGTGATGCTTTTGTATATCCTTCTTTTTACGAAGGCTTTGGACTTCCACCGCTAGAGGCAATGAGCTGTGGAGCCCCTGTAATAGCTTCTAACCTTACCTCTATTCCAGAAGTAGTTGGTGATGCCGGAATTCTAATAAATCCCTATGATATATCTGAGATATCCTTTGCCATAGGGAATTTATTAAGTAATGAAAATTTAAGAGAAGATCTTAGTATTAAAGGACTTAAAAGGTCTAGCGAATTTTCTTGGCAAAATACAGCGCATAACACACTTAAAGTTTACGAGGACGTGTACAATTGTGAATCTCTTTGATGGTAAAAAAAAGATTCCTGTAAAAATACAGGAATCTTTTTTGTAACAATTATAAACTTGCCTCTTTAGCTTCCGCTCCGAGGCCAAAAACTTCTTTCTTCTTCCAAATAAATATTGCCATAAGTACAGGCATTATAAGAGAAGTAAGCATTATTAATTTAAATCCATTACTTACAATCGAATATACTATGGTGGCTACTGAAGCAGTAAAATAGATATATACCCCTAATTCCTTCTTTATTAGAATTAAAATAATACTTATGATAAATATTATTGAGAATACCAACCCAATAGTTAAACTTAACCTCGTGATTTCAGGAAGTTGCAATGCTTTATTCAAGACTTTATTCAATTCGTTATTCGCGACGTTAAGCTCATCTATTTTAGAGAAGTTCCTTATACTTGTTAATGAAAATGCATAGGTAACCAATTGTAGAATACACAATGTTCTTATCCACGCGCCGACTTTTGGTTTTTGAATGTTTTCCATAATATTTCCCCCTATAAATCTATTTTTTTATAATAATGGCTTTCACCAAAATTTTTTTGATAATTTTAATTGTAAATTGCCTTAATTGGATCCATTTTTGATGCATTAATTGCTGGAATAATTCCAAAAACTATTCCAATAATAACAGAAATTGCAGTTGCTCCTATAACGCTTGCTAGACTCATAACAGGAGGGAAGGGCATAAATATACCAATTATTTTACAAAAAATAAATCCAAATAATATACCAAATAAACCACCAAGCCCTGTCACCATAATCGCTTCTATAAGAAATTGGAGCAATATACTTTTAGGCTTTGCTCCAATTGCTCTGCGAATACCAATTTCTCGTTTCCGCTCAGTTACAGAAACATACATTATATTCATTACCCCTATTCCTCCAACAAATAAGGAAATGCCACTAACTAATGCTATAAAAGCAGTTAATCCTCCAATTATTTTTTCAAAAGCTTTAGTAAATGCTTGTGGATCCTGAAGTGTATACTTACCTTTTAAACTAGGATGTGCCTCCATAAGCTCTTTTTTTATGTTTTCGAAAACTTTATCTTTGTCGTAACCAGATTTGATATAAACATCCAAGCTTGAAATAGGATCATCTGAATTCATATCTTGGCTTGAATCCTTTGAAATATAACTTGATCCACCAGTTATAGAAAATGTACCCGCATCTTCTAAAACTCCTATTACCTCATAGATAACTCCATTTAATGTTATGCCATATCCAATTGCTTTTTCTGGAGAGTCAAAAAGAGAACCAGCTGATTTATAATCCAACATAATTAACTTTTTAGAATTCTCACCTTTTTTAAAAGAACGGCCATACTTAACATTTAATTCTTTTTCATCATAATTTTCTAGCATAATATATGCTTTTTTATCAAAATATGTACCCTCACCTGAAGTAAAGTTCATTCCCGCCATTCCTTGAGAAGCTTCCGCCTTTTCTACCCCCTCCACATTCTTAAGATAATATAGATCAGATTTGTTAAAAGGTTCAATAAGCGTTAAATCCGTTACAATATTTTCTGCCTCAAAAGCAATATTTATTTTATTTGCACTGGTGTCCGCCATGGACTTATTTACTTCTGCCTTTAATCCATTACCAACTGACATAATTGATATTACAGAGCTTATACCAATGATTATTCCTATCATTGTGAGGAAAACTCTTAATTTATGTGATTTTAGACTGTATACTGAAGTTTTGATTAAATTTATTATAGACATATCTAATCCACCTTTGTTATAGCTCCATCTTTTAGATGGATTACTTTGCTAGCATACTTAGTTAAATCATGATCATGTGTTACCATTATTATTGTTTTATTTTCTTCATTAAGTTTCTTTAGTATATTCATAATTTCCTCTCTGGTTTTACTGTCTAGAGCACCTGTTGGCTCATCAGCAAAAATCACGTAAGGATTGTTAATAAGCGCTCTTGCTATTGCAATACGCTGTTGTTGCCCTCCGGATAACTGTGAAGGTGATTGCTTCTCTTTATGAAGAAGTCCTACAGTATCTAAATACTTTTCTACCCTATGCGCTCTTTCTTTTTTAGATATATCACTTCTTTCTTTATAAAGCAAAGGAAGTTCAACGTTCTGACCAATAGACAATGAATCTATAAGGTGAAACTGTTGAAATATAAACCCCAGATAACTATTTCTAACTTCTGATCTTTCATTTTCACTAAGATGAGTAACATCCTTGCCATTAAATTCATATTCCCCGTTATCAAAATGGTCAAGAAAGCCAAGAAGATTTAAAAGTGTGGTTTTACCACTACCTGACTTTCCCATTATCATAAGAAAATCCCCTTGCTCTATAGTTAAATTTATGTCCTTCAATACATGTAATTTACTGTCCTTTAATTTATAGTACTTATTAATATTCTTTAAATCAATAAGTTTATTCAACAGTAATACCCTCTTTCATGTCTTTAGTAGTTTTCGCTATCTGGTCATTTTCCTTTAGCCCCGTTAGCACAATAACTTCTGCATCTGTACTCTTTTTATATGTAATTGCTAGTTTGGTAAGCTTTTTATCAACAACCTTAAAAACGTATTGCTTGCCAGCTTCCTCGAGTATTGAGGTCTTGGGTATTTTTATCTCTTCTTGTTTAAGCTTCACTGTAGCTTGTACATGAAACCCATTAATAACATTGTTTTGGGAATCCAATGATACATTAGCATCATAATAAGATATAGCTGCACCGCCCCCTGTTGAACCTTGAGCCATCGCTGCTACATCTGCCGTAGGACTATTCCCTACACTTTTTACCTTTCCAGTTAACGTTTTGTTTGTGGCAAATATAAGTATATCCACTTGCTGATCTTTCTTTACTTTTGTCTGATCCTTTTCATTAATGCTTCCTTTTACATAAAATGTAGTAGATTCAATTACAATATATGGCTTCGTCATCTCTTTAACATCATTTAATATTACTTTACCATCTATTGGAGCTGTTATATAAGTGAATTCTTTTTCTTTTAATTTTTTTACCTGATTATTTAGAGTGTCAATTTGAATTTGTACAGCATCTATTTGATCTATGTATGCACTAAGCTGAGCCTCAGTACTTGCTGTAAGAGACGCAACAATTGAATCACTATCAACAACAGCCGGTGCTACTACTTGCTGCGTTTCGTGCTGCTGTGCTGCTTGTTGTGCCGCCGCCTGTTGTTTGGCTTGTTCTTTCTGAATTGCTATTTGTTCTTTTGCATCTACTTTCTGTTTTGCTAAAAGTTTTTTTGCTTGTGCCTGTTTATCTAATAATTTCTTTTTTTGATTGTTACTGGTAGTAATTTGTTGATTTGCTAGTTCTATCTGATCTGTAATCAAATCGCTTTTGTATGTAAAAAGAGCATCGCCCTTAATTACTACTTGTCCATCAGTAACCGAAACCTTATTTATAATTCCTTTTGATTCATCTCTAAATATATTTTCCGTTTTTTCAGGAACAATAATACCATTTACGAATATTTTCTCTTTGGCCGGTATATTATACAGCTCTATTTCACCAGCCTTATTCGTAGCTGAAGATTTATCTTTATTAAATACCGAAGCAATAATACCAGATAGTATTATTGCAACAATAATACTAATAAAAATTATATGTTTCTTTTTCATCATTTTCCCCCCTGAATTATATCACAGCAATCACAGGTTCAAATTTAACCCTAAATCTCCTGCTTATGCCTTTAATTAAATACGTCCTTCTTTTAACTCAAATACCATTTTATATGGTAATTGCTGTATATATTGTCACACAAAATATCATATATGTCAATTATTAATATATTTCGATATAGTTACTTATATTTTTACAAAAAAAGTATTTAGCATATCTATAACATTTAAATTAACAACGACAAAAAAAACCACTGAAGTATTTTAAAATAAATATACTTCAGTTGTTTTCTAAATATAATTTATAATTTATTAATAATGCTTGCTAAATAACCAGCGCCAAAGCCGTTGTCAATATTAACAACACTAACTCCGCTAGAGCAGCTATTTAACATAGATAATAAGGCAGCAAGTCCCTTAAAGCTAGCTCCGTAGCCTACACTAGTTGGAACAGCTATAACTGGTTTATCTACTAAACCTCCAACTACGCTGGTTAAAGCGCCTTCCATTCCAGCCACCGTAATAACTACTCTAGCATGCCTTATAATATCTAGATTCTCAAATAACCTATGAATACCCGCTACCCCTACATCATAAATTCTTTCAACCTTATTTCCAAAAATTTCAGCAGTAATAGCTGCCTCCTCAGCAACTGGTATATCAGATGTTCCACCAGTTACCAATGCAATATATGTACTTGGAGTCTCTACCTTCTTTTTTTTAATAACAATTGTTCTTGCCAGTTCATTGTAGTCAGCATCATCACATATTTCTTTTACACCTTCATACATTTCCCTGGATGCCCTTGTGCCAAGAATATTTACATCCTTAGTAAGCATTAATTTAACTATATCTTTTATCTGACCTACTGTTTTCCCTTCACAATATATAACCTCTGGGTACCCAACTCTAAGCTCTCTATGATTATCTATTTTTGCAAATCCTAAATCAGAATATGGCAACTCTTTTAACTTATCTAAACCATCCTCAATGGATATATCACCATTTTTTATGGACCTAAGAAATATCTTCATTTCCTCTGAATTCATACGTTTACCACCTTTTTAATTTGCGATTTTCATTTTGCTCCCTCGATTTATACTTCATTTTTTAGCCTTTCATATACTTCTCTTACAGCTATCCCCGTATTGCCAGCTATTTTCTTACACTCTTCATATTCTAGCTTACTTTTTATTTTTTCACCCTTGTAGTAAGCTTCTTTCACTGTAACTTCGCCGTAGCTAGTGTTTACTTTGGTAAACTTTCTTTGGAGCATAGTTTTATCCACTTTAAAACTTCTTACCCCAAAGGTGGTAGTTTCTCTGAATAATAATTCTTTCATTAATTCCAATTTATCCGAACTGCATAAAACACTTATTTTCACACTCGGTCTACCCTTTTTCATTATAATTGGAGTTAAATAAACATCCAAAGCACCTTTGACAAAAAGTTTATCAATAATGTAATCATATAGCTCTGGGTTCATATCATCTATATTACATTCAATCATTTCTTCTTTTTCGCTCTTTACCTTACTCGTGCTAGACAAGTTATTCTCCTCTACTAACATAACTCTAAGTACATTAGGAATTTCAGTATCTCTATTACCTATGCCATAGCCAATCTTGTTTACAATAAAATTATTATCATCTTTAAATTCATTAACACAGGCTGCAAGAATTGCGGCACCCGTAGGCGTTGTGGTTTCAAAGGGTACAGCCCCAAGTTTTACTGGTATCCCCTTTAAAATTTCCACAGTAGCAGGCGCTGGGACTGGTATAATTCCATGCTCGCACTTAACAAACCCACCGCCAAGTTCTATGGATGAGCACATTATTTTATCAACATTCAAATGGCATATGCAAATAGCTGCCCCTACTATATCAACAATAGAATCTACTGCTCCTACCTCATGAAAGTGAACCTCATACAAGGGTTTTCCGTGAACCTTTGCTTCAGCTATCGCAACCTTCATGAACATTTTCACACTTAATTCCTTAACTTCAGAACTTAAATCACTGTCTTCTATAATTTTCTCAATATCTTTAAGATTTCTATGTTCATGATGACTATGATTATTGCTCATATGTTCATGAGAGTGTCCACCTTCATTCTCAGTATGATTATGAGTATGAGTGTGCTCTTGTAAAACTACATCCACCTTAGTGCCCTCTATGCCTTTTCTAATTCCTCTTGATACTTTTACTTCATATCCATTTAGATTTAATTTTTTTAATCCTTCTATTAAATGCTTTTCATCTATACCGAGGTCTAGTAATGCTCCTAAATTCATATCTCCACTAATACCTGAGAAACAATCATAATATAGTATTGTCATTTTACTTCACTCCATTTCTTTTGTATTTATATCATTGTATCAAAAAAACATATATAAGATAAATATATGTTTACCTAGATACTTGTTGCAATAAATCCTATTATTTTCGCCGCTGGAACTAACAATAATTGAGCTAACATAGTACCTGCTATTAATGCACCTACAATAAAAATAATACATCTATCAAATTCTATCTCTAAACATTCTCCCCTTATAACATCATCAGTTAACATAGAAACATATGGATCCACAAATATAAATAGTATTAATGTTGCTCCTCCATTTATAACAGAAGATAATGTAACGCAAGTATT
>JANZQE010000194.1:0-8906 GCA_038040705.1 Clostridium sp.
TTCTCTTTCCTCTGGTGCTTTGTCTATTTGGTCAAACTTAGATGCTTGTGCCCATCCCTTAGTTGCAAGTACTGCAGTTATTGCAGCTGTGAGTGTTGTCTTGCCGTGATCTACATGTCCTATTGTTCCAATATTAACATGTGGTTTACTTCTTTCAAATTTTGCTTTTGCCATTTTGTATTCCTCCTTATGTAAATAATTACACATTTCGTGCAAGTAAACTCATCCTAGTGTGTTATAGAGCCTTAATAATCATGGAGCCCATAACCGGGATTGAACCGGTGACCTCCACCTTACCAAGGTGACGCTCTGCCGACTGAGCTATATGGGCACTTAGTATTGGAGCGGGAAACGGGTATCGAACCCGCGACACCCAGCTTGGGAAGCTGGTGCTCTACCACTGAGCTACTCCCGCCTATGTACAACTAAAAGTTATACACCAGTTATTAAGTCTACTATTGTTTGTTTGTATTGTCAATACATTTTCATCTTTTACTTAAACATTTTTCTAATTTCCTTTTTACTCTTTGTAGTGCATTATCAATAGATTTCGCATGTCTATCTAAATCACAAGCAATTTCTTGATAAGATTTACCATCTAAGTAAGACATAAGCACTTCCATCTCTAGCTCTGACAAGACTTCCCCAATTTCATTTTGAATGCTTATTACTTCTTCGCGGCTTATAACTAATTCTTCCGGATCAGTAATCTTAGCCCCTGATAACACATCCAATAATGTTCTGTCCGATTCCTCATCATATATTGGCTTATTTAAAGAGATATATGTATTAAGCGGAATGTGTTTTTGGCGAGTGGCTGTTTTAATTGCTGTAATTATTTGCCTTGTAACGCAAATTTCTGCAAAAGCCCTAAAGGAAGACAATCTGTCTGCTTTAAAATCTCTAATAGCCTTATACAGACCTATCATTCCCTCTTGGTAAATATCTTCTTTATCAGCTCCAATTAAAAAATATGACTTTGCCTTAGCTTTAACAAAGTTTTTGTACTTATTAATCAAATATTCTTGCGCTCTAACATTATTGTTTTGTGCCTCAATAACTATTTCTTCATCTAATCTCTCTTCAAAGCATAAATTATCCACACTGGCGCTAATAATCTTTTCCAACAATATCCCCTCCACCCCAAACATGAGTCATATAGATGATTATACCTTAGAGGAATTTCTATAGTCAAGAGAATTCAACGGCTTCTACGTATTTTCTCAAGTTTCTCCAACGTTTTTCCATCTAACCTATCTTCTAACCAGTTTTTATTTTCCAAATATTTCTTTTCCGTCTTATTGTTAATTAATTTTTCAATACTCAGTACTTCATGATAGAACTCTATAGAAGACATTCGAATTGCACCTCTTTGGAAAGTAACTTGTTGCTCTAAAGAATCAGACGTAACAACACATATTTCAGATTTTCGTCCGATATTATTTACCGCTTTTTCGATAAAACTATCTGCCGTTTCACCCTCTTTTGTAAAAACTACAACTATATTACCTTGCTTTTCTTTTTTCTCGAGGCTACCTTTAACCATATGTGCATCAAAAACTATAAACACTTTATAAGCTTTGAATTCAGAATAGTTTTGAAGAGTATCGATTAGTTGTTGCCGGGAAGATTCGTAGCTATACTCTTTAATTTCTTTAAGATTTTGCCAGCTATTAATAACATTATACCCATCTACAAAAACTGTCTTCACTTCTTACCTCATCTGATTTTTTGTTTCATAATTTCATACATTATTATGCCACTAGCAACCGATGCATTTAAAGAGGTTATTTTCCCAACCATAGGTATTTTTACTAATACATCACATTTTTCTTTTGTAAGTTTAGAGATTCCTCTACCTTCACTTCCGATAACAACAGCTACTGAACCAGTTAAATCTGTATCAAAGATGTAATTTTCTCCATCCATATCCGCACCATAAACCCATACTCCGCGCTCTTTAATTTCTTCAATGGTTGCATTTATATTAGTCACTTTCACTATTTTCATGTGTTCAATTGCCCCAGCTGAGGTTTTGTAAACAGTTGGCGTTGCTCCTACATTCTTTCTCTTAGGTATTATTATACCATGAGCTCCACATACCTCAGCAGTTCTTATGATAGAACCAAAATTATGAGGATCTTGAATTTCATCTAATATTATTATAAAAGGCTTTTCTCCCTTTTCCTCCGCCTCTTTAAATATATCATTTAGTCCAAAGTATTTATAAGGTGTTACTATTGCAATAACTCCTTGATGGGACGCAGTTTGTGACATTTCATCTAACTTTCTTCTGTCTACTTCTTTTGTAATAATTCCTTTTTCTTTAGCTAATGCAAGTACTACACTTATAGATCCTATCATATCACCTTTTGCGATAAGAATATATTCTATAGTTCTATCTGATTTCAACGCCTCTATAACTGCATTTCTTCCTTCAACCACATCTTCTCGTACGATTTGAGTTTTCGGTTCTTCGTTTACATTTTTGCCAGAAGCATTACCTTCAACCTTTGGTCTAATAAATTTTTTATTTTCCACTGAATTTTCTTGACCCTGTCTGCTTTTAGTACTACCCGCTCTTTTTTTACCATCTCTCTTAGTTGATAATTCTTTGTTTACTTTTGATCCGTGTTCTCCAGTTCTAGCTTTTCTAAAACCTGTTTCACTTTTATCTTCTTTGCCCTTTGAAAATCCTTTGCCTACTTTATTTCCCTGATATTTTTTATTATCACTCATTTTTAATACCTCTCTCACTCCATCTATTTCAGTTAATTTATTTATGATTTAATTTTTTACACGAACTAAATATTTCTAATTCATTTCCAGACACTATCTCTACTAACTGATTATACTCTTTTTGAACACGATTCATAGACCTTATAAAAATTTCTTTTGAGCATACCTACTTTTCCTTTAAATCGCGGTTAATAATTTTCTCAAACATATAATTTAGCCTTTCATTCTTTTCGCTCAAATATAAAAACCCTACTAAAGCCTCAAAACCTGTTGCCCATTTATACTCATTTAAATCCGCATTTTTGGGTGTGGTTCCACTTTTAGAATTTCTAGCCCTTTTAAATATGCTTAGTTCTTCTTCATCTAAATATTCTATAAAGAATTTCATATACTCACTTTGTGCATGTGCCTTTACATGTGCAACTGCTTTAATATGAATTTTATGTGCATTCATATCTCTATTTTTTTCTACAAGATAAGTCCTAATGAATACCTCATAAACTGCATCTCCAACTAATGCAAGAACAAGTGGGTTTACCTGTTTAACTTGCTCTTTTGTAAATTTACCTCTTAACATACTAAATTCCATGGTTATTCTCCCTTTTTATTTACAATGTTATTTCATTATTTTTAAATTCTTCTCTGACTCTGTCAATAATTGAGCTTGTTTCCAATATTTCATTATCTATCTCATTTCTGAGTTTAAACTCAATTTTACCTTCAGCACTTTTTTTACCTACAGTAATTCTAATTGGAATTCCGATTAAATCTAAGTCCTTAAATTTAACCCCAACTCTCTCATTTCTATCATCCATAAGAACTTCTACGCCTAATGATTTCATATCATTATAAATTTCTTCAGCAATTTTCATCTGATTTTCATCTTTTATAGATACTGGCACTACTACAACTTGATATGGTGCTACTGACATCGGCCATTTTATTCCATTTTCGTCATGATGCTGTTCAATAATAGCTGCCATTGTTCTATTGATACCTATACCGTAGCATCCCATAACTAAAGGTTGTTTTTTTTGATCCTTTCCAATAAAAGTTGCACCCATAGCCTCTGAATACTTAGTTCCTAATTTAAATATGTGTCCTACCTCTACCCCTCTAGCAATAGTAATAGGCTCTCCACACCTAGGACATTTATCACCTTCGCTGACCTCCCTATAGTCGCCAACCACGCCTTCAAAATCTTTTCCATAATTAGCATTCTCGTAATGATATCCTGTATCATTTGCTCCAATTATAAAATTGAACATATTAGAAACTTCGGAATCTACTAAGAGTACATCACAGGCAATACCAATTGGGCCTGCGAATCCAACTGCCGCTGAAGTTGATGACATTACAGTCTCTGCATCTGCCATTTCAAATGACCTAGCCCCACCTATTGCATTTTTTACTTTAGTTTCGTTTACCTGTCTATCTCCCCTTACCATAACAGCAATTACTTTGTTATCGGCTTTGCAAATAATAGTTTTTGCAAAATTTTTAGCTGTAGTTTTAAAGAACTTCTCTAAATCCTCTATAGTCTTTACATCGGTCGTTAGTATTTTATTAAGTTCCTTAAATTCCTGTTTTTCAAGCAGTTCTGGAGTTCCTGATGCCTTCTCCATATTAGCCGCATAGCTACAAGAACTGCAGAAAACCACCCCATCTTCACCAACTTCAGATTTAACCATGAATTCTGCCGAACCCGAACCACCCATTGCTCCAGAATCAGCCTCTACAGCCTTGCATTCAAGGCCACATTTTTTAAAAATATTATTATAGGCATCATACATTTTGTTATAAGATATATCCAAGCCCTCATTGTCTGCATCAAAACTATAAGCATCTTTCATTATGAATTCTCTTGATCTCATAACTCCAAATCTTGGTCTTCGCTCATCTCTATACTTTGTTTGAATTTGGTATAAATTAAGCGGTAGTTGCTTATAAGATTTAATTTCATTTCTAGCTATATCCGTAAATACTTCTTCGTGTGTAGGTCCCAAACAGAATTCTCTTTGACTTCTATCTTTTAATCTAAACATCTCTTCCCCATAAGCGTCCCATCTGCCAGACTCTACCCATAGTTCTTGCGGAATCAAGGCTGAGGCTAAAAGCTCTTGAGCATCTGCACCACCCATTTCCTCTCTAACAATGTTTTCAATTTTTTTTATGACTCTTATTCCAAATGGCATATAATTGTATATCCCCGAAGCCATTTTCCTCATCATTCCAGCTCTTAGCATTAATTTATGGCTGTCAATTTCTGCTTCAGCTGGTACTTCTCTTAGCGTACTTATTAACATTTTTGATAATTTCATGAATATTCCTCCTTATATCTATCTTACCTCATCTGTACTTTCTAACTTTTACAAAAAATAAAAAATCCGCCCTGTTTTAGGGCGAATTATATCGCGGTACCACCTAAATTTGCACTCATTTTTTAACGGTATAAACTACCGGTAGTTTTTCTACAGCTCCAAAGTTGGTTCAAAACCTTTGAAAATCTCTCAACCTAGTATTTTCTCTCTGTAAAGCGGCCCCTACTATTCTTCATCATTGCCTATTATTCAATTTATAAAAATTTACTTTATGACTACTAATCAGTATACACATTAAATAGGATCCTGTCAAAATTAAAATCTTTCTAATATCTGTCTCCCAATTTCCAAATCCTCTGGCGACGTGATTTTTATATTATTGTAGCTGCCTTCATAAAGGTATACCTTATTACCATACCTCTCAACCACCATAGTATCATCAGTCACCTTAACACCTTCTTTGTGAATTTTCTTGTGGCAATCTAATATCATATCATACTTAAAGGTTTGAGGTGTTTGAACACAAAACAGCATTTGTCTTTCAGGCGTTTCCAAAGAAAATCCTAAAAGGTCTTTAATCTTAATAGTGTCCTTAGGCTCTACTCCACAAGCAGCAGCTCCATATAAATTAGCATAAACAACTGCGTTCCTAATAATAGATTCACTTACAAAAGGTCTTGCCCCATCATGAATAAGTACTATATCACAATCAATTAAAGCTTTTAGGCCATTTAACACGGAATCCTGTCTTTCTTTTCCACCAATAACTATATCTTTAACCTTTGAATAGTTATATTTTTTAATTATTTCTTCCTTGCAATAATCCATTTCACCTTCTGCAACAACTACTATAATTTCATCTATACAATTGCACTGAGTGAAAGCTTTTAAAGTATAATACAAAATGGGATAACCGTTAATATTTAAGTATTGCTTATTAATAGGGTTTCCCATGCGGCTTCCCTTGCCCCCAGCTAAAATTATGGCACAGTTTTTACTCATAAAAAACCTCACTTACCTAAAATGACTAACTCTTTACGACAGCATCCTTATTTTTAGCAAAGATCATTCTACCCGCTGCAGTCTGAAGTACTGATGTGACAATAACAACTATATTTTCACCAATATATTTTCTTCCACCCTCAACAACAATCATTGTACCATCATCTAAATAGGCTATTCCTTGGCCTGATTCTTTTCCATCTTTCATGACTTGAATTTTCATCTCTTCTCCTGGAAGAACTACTGGCTTTACAGCGTTCGCAAGTTCATTAATGTTTAGAACTGGAACCCCTTGGAACTCAGCTACCTTGTTAAGATTGAAATCGTTTGTAACTACTTTACCATTTAAGACCTGAGCTAATTTCAAAAGCTTGCTATCCACTTCTGCAATATCTGGAAAATCCTTCTCCCAAATTTCAACTTCAATGTTTAACTCCTTTTGAATTTTATTTAGTATATCTAGCCCTCTTCTTCCTCTATTCCTTTTAAGCCCATCTGAAGAATCAGCGATATGCCTAAGCTCTTCTAATACGAAAGTTGGTATTATTAGCGGCCCTTCAACAAATCCCGTTTGACAAATATCAAATATTCTACCATCAATTATTACTGATGTATCCAGTACTTTAGGGTTTTCATTAGTATATCCCTTTGCTTTTTTATCTTTAAACCCATTGTTCTTTTTCATGCTTGTAAAGAAAGATAATATTTCATCTCTTTTTCTAACGCACATATCCGCTCCCAAAGCTGCCATTATTACCGCAAAAATAACCGCAATAATATTCCATATAGGTGATTGATCTTTAAATAAACCTGCAAATAAAGATGCAATCACAAGACCTATTATTGCTCCTCCAGTACCAAAAATAATTTGAACTGTTGGTATTTTTTGTGTGCTTTTCTCCACATAATCCATAAACTTTATTATAAAAGATACGATTATAGGAGACAATAGAAACAATATAACCCCAAAAATTAAAATAGAAAAAATAATAAATATTATTCCTTGGATATTACCACCTTTAAAATAACTAAATTCAGATAAATAACTTGTGCTTAAAAGCATCTCTGCTATTAAGTATCCTATGATTAGTCCTATGATTGTAAAAAGTCCTCTTAAAATTTTTTTTAGCAAAAAATTTCACCTCCCTTTAAATTATTAACACTTATTTGATTTTATATCCTGTTATTATATAATATATACTATATATTTCTGTATTTCAATGAAATACGTCATACAATTAACAATTTGTTAAATTAAATTCCTTATTTTGTCTAATGATCCATCCATATTCAATCCTAAAACTAACATTATTTCGCTTGCTATCATACCCTCAACCCTTTCTAATATCTTAACTTCTCCTGGCGGAAGCAAGTTTTTTTTCTTTAAATAATATAAATCTCTAATTACCTCGCACATTTTTAGAGTATCACCACTTTGAATTTTTTTCTTGTTGCTTCTATATCTATTATTCCAATTACCTTCTATATAATCGCAATCATTACCTATCGTACTCAATGTTTTTTCTAATTCTAAAACACTTGAAATTTCCCTTATCTTATAATTTTGAATTTTATCAAGCGGAATCATAAAATTCATATCATCTAATAAAAGATATATATTTATATAATTATTCTTTATATCAAATAATTCTTTGCCATCTACGTCCTGTATATAACCAGCACCATAATCAGCTACGAATATTTTTTCACCAACATTTAACATAATCTTCCCCCTATTAAAAAAACTCTTATTGATTTATTATATATTCACAAGCTAAAATTCGTACTTAATTTATTGACAAAAAGCTAATGTAAAACTTATAATTAAGATAGTTAGTTAATTAAATCTTTACAAGGAGTTGAATTTGATGAAAGATTGTATATTCGATAATTTTCAAAATTCTGTGGACGAATCATTATTACGCCATAGGAGTATTTTAGATATAATTACTAAGCTTCAGGAGTCTGAAGCAAGAGTCAGTCGAGCTGTTGTAAAATCAGTTACCAATTGTGGGTGTATCAAAGTTGATGCTAAAAAACAGTTTTCTCCTGAAAATATAGATGATTTGGACCTAGACACGTTTAGCGCCTCACTTGATACTCATTTGGAGGGTAAACTTTGTGAAAACTGTAGAGATGTGATTGCAAGCGAGCTTGGGAATAACCTTTTTTATATTACTTCCCTGTGTAACCTTTTAGATCTTAATTTATATGACGTTCTTTTAAAAGAATATGATGAAATTAGCACCTTAGGTAAATATACTATGCGATAATAAATATAACACAAAATAAGCTTTCACTTATTTTGTGTTATATTTGTTTGCCCAACATAAATTGCTCTCTTAATCTTCTTAACCCATTTTTGATAGCCTTAGCCCTTGCTTCACCAATACCTTCCACTCTATCAAGTTGTTCAAAAGAAGCTTCCATTATAGCCTTTAATTCTTTAAAGTGCACAACTAAATTTTCTATAACATTTGCTGGTATTCTGGATATTTTATTTAACATCCTATATCCTCTTGGAGAAATTAAAGTATCCACCAGTGGAACACCTATATATCCAATAATTTTAGAAATGAAATCTAAATCTAGCAATTCTTCCGGGGTCATATTTTCTATCTGTATATACACACCAGTATAATCCATTCCACTTTGACAATAATCCCTTATTAATAATATTCCGTCCTCTTCTACGCTTTTTACAAGCTCGCCTAATTGCATTGAAATTAATCTACCCTCATTCCCAAGTTCACATATGTACCTTTCTATTTCTCCAACTATTCGCATAACCATTTCTGTCCTTTGCAGGGCAGTTATAACATCAAATAGAGTAGCCAAATCTTG
>JANZQE010000195.1:0-2892 GCA_038040705.1 Clostridium sp.
ACACTAAGAAGTATTTCCTTTTTATCTAGTTCAGCCATTTTAATTGTCACCTCTTTTTTCAATAGATTCTATTGGTCCTTTAAAAATAATAGGAGCGTCTACCTTGGGTGAATCGGGATGACTTAACCAACAAGCAGAACCATGTCCCTCACTAATAATGAAGCTCGGAGGCATTTTTTCTCTACAAACTTTCATTGAATATTCACATCTATCTGCAAATGGGCATCCAATTGGTGGAGCAAATAAATCTGGAGGAGTACCTTCTATTGAAGATAATTTATTGCCAGTCTTAACAACATCTACCCTTGGTACTGAACTTAAAAGTCCCCAAGTATATGGATGTTTTGGATTATAATATAATTCTTCAGTATTTGCATACTCTACAATTTTCCCTCCATACATAACTACTACTCTTTGTGAAACGTTAGCAACAACACCCAAATCATGGGTAATCATTATAATAGAAGTATTTATAGTGTTTTGTAAATCCTTCATAAGTTCAAGTATTTGAGCTTGAATTGTAACATCCAAAGCAGTTGTAGGTTCATCAGCGATAAGAAGCTTAGGATTACATACGAGTGCTATTGCAATCATAGCACGCTGACGCATTCCACCAGAAAACTGATGTGGATATTCGTTTACTCGTCGTTCTGCATTTGGTATTTGAACGAGCTTTAACATATCAATTACCTTTTTATTAGCTTCAGCTTTTGTCATATCGCTTTTATGACTCATAAGTCCTTCTAATATTTGCTTTCCAATTGTCATGGTAGGATTAAGCGAAGTCATTGGGTCCTGAAATATCATACCTATCTCTTTACCTCTAATACTCCTCATTTCCTTATCTGACTTAGTAACTATATCCTCACCATTAAAAATAATCTTACCACCTTTGAAACGTGCAGGCGGTTCTGGGTTTAGCCTCATTATAGATTTTGCAGTTACAGATTTTCCACAACCGGATTCTCCAACAATAGCTAAAGTCTCTCCTTCAAATAAGTCAAAGGAAACGCCACGAACTGCTTGAACCTCACCTGCATAGGTATCAAAAGAAACTTGTATATTTTCAACTTCTAATATTTTCTTTTTCATGTGTGTAACCCCCTATTTCCTTAATTTAGGATCAAGTGCATCCCTTAGACCATCACCAAGTATATTAAACGCAAGCATAATTAAACAAAGTACAGCTGCAGGTATTATAAGTAAGTGTGGGTATTGATAAAAAATCTTTGCTCCATCATTAACTAGAACTCCTAGTGATGCATATGGTGCTGGTACACCGAGCCCGATGAAACTTAAAAATGCTTCTGCAAAAATCATTCTTGGAATCATCATAGTCATATTAACTATTATTGGCCCCATAGTATTGGGTATCAAGTGCTTAAAAATAACTCTCCTTGCATTTGCACCTAAGGTTTGTGATGCGAGTACATATTCACTGTGTTTTAATCTTAAAACTTCTCCACGAACCAACACTGCAGTTTGCATCCAACCTGTACATGCAAGAACAAGGGTAATGGTAATAATACCCGGCGTCATTATAATGGATAATAACATTATATATAACAAGGATGGGATAACCATGAGAATTTCAATAACTCTACTCATTACATTATCTGCCATTCCACCAATGTACCCAGATATTCCTCCATATACAACTCCAAATAGCCCTGTAAACAGCACTGAAACTACTGCAATAAGGAAAGAGACCCTTGTGCCTTCCCATAACCTAGTCCATAAGTCACGACCAAGGTCATCAGTTCCAAGCCAATATTTGCTGTTGAATTTTTTCTCTCCATTTGTTTCCATAACTAAACTTCCGAAACTTTTTTTGAAAGTGATTCCTCTAAAATCGGCGTCTTCTTTTAAGAGCTTTTCACCTTCAAGATTCAATTTATCTATAATTGAATCCCAATCATCTTCTGCAGTTGTTTTTATCTCTAACTTATACTCTTTTTTGTCGCCTTGGTAGGATGATTCAGATTCATCACCAACAATAAAACCTAACTTTCCACCTTCTTCTTTCAGTTTAGCACCAGTAAATTTCAATTCAGTCTTTCTAAGGTTAGGTCTATACCTATTATATTCAAACACAGAATTAGAATATAATTTTAAACTCCTCTGATTTGAAAGCATAAAGGTTTGGTCTTTTAAACTTAATACTTGCCTTCTATAATCATGTCCATATAATTGTTTTGAAATTATTGGACCAACCAGTGCCAATATAATTAATAAAACTAAAACCCAAAAGGATATTATAGATGGCTTACTCTTTTTTAGTCTTCTGTATGAATCTTGTAAATACGACATGCTAGGGCGTTTTATGCTCTGCGCTGCCTCTAGGTTTTTACCAACAAGTTCGAATTGCTCCTTTTCTATTTTGTCCATTTAGCTATTCGCCCCCTTTTTTTGATACTCTAAGTCTTGGATCTATTAATCCATATGCTATATCAACCATAAGAAGGGAAAATATTATTAGTATCGCATAGAACATTGTTATACCCATAGTCATAGAGTAATCCTGGTCTACAATTGTAGATACAAAATATTCACCAAGTCCTGCTACAGCAAAAACCTTCTCTATAACAATAGATCCTGTTATGACAGCTGCAAACAATGGTCCAAGTATCGAAACAACAGGCATTATAGCATTTCTAATTACGTGACCCCATATAACTTTAGTAGTTGTGAGACCTTTAGATTTTGCAGTCTGTATATAATCTTGACCAAGTACTTCAAGAGTAGTTGAACGCATTAATCTAGCTACAAAAGCCAAAGTACCAAGCCCCAAAGCAAATGATGGCAAAATCATAGAAAGTGGACTACTAGTTACTGTAACCGGAAGCCAACCTAAAGTCACTCCAAAATAGTAGGCAAGCAGTGGGCCCATAA
>JANZQE010000196.1:0-3245 GCA_038040705.1 Clostridium sp.
CAAAAGTCATTTGTGTTAAATCATTTGTTCCAAATGAGAAGAATTCTGCTTCTTTTGCTATTAAATCAGCCGTAAGTGCTGCTCTTGGTATTTCTATCATTGTACCAACCATATATTTCATTTTAGTGCCACTTTCAGATATGATTTTATCAGCTGTCCTCACCACTATATCTTTAACATATTTTAATTCTTTAACTTCTCCAACTAGCGGAATCATTATTTCAGGAACAATATTATATCCTTTTCTAGTCTTAACATCTAGAGCTGCTTCGATAACCGCTCTAGTTTGCATTTCAGCTATTTCTGGGTATGATACTGCAAGCCTACATCCTCTATGTCCCATCATTGGGTTAAATTCATGCAATGATTCAACAGTAGCTTTAAGATCTTCAAAAGTTATTCCCATCTCAATGGCGAGTTCCTTTATATCGTCATCATCATGTGGTAAAAATTCATGTAGTGGTGGATCTAAGAATCTTATTGTAGCAGGTCTTTCCACAAGCTCTTCATAAATCCCTACAAAGTCTTCTCTTTGCATAGGTAATAATTTATCTAGTGCCACTCTTCTTTTCGCTTCGTCTTTAGCAACAATCATTTCTCTTATGCCCATTATTCTATCAGCATCAAAGAACATATGCTCAGTTCTGCATAAGCCTATACCTTCAGCTCCGTATTTAACTGCTTGCGCTGTATCTCTTGGAGTATCAGCATTGGTTCTAACTTTT
This sequence comes from Clostridium sp., assembly GCA_038040705.1. GTDB lineage: Bacteria > Bacillota > Clostridia > Clostridiales > Clostridiaceae > Clostridium_AD. Next base: position 726 of record JANZQE010000196.1, read on the forward strand.
AAAGTTCTTATGCTATCAGCCCAGCCCATAAGTGTTTCAAAGTAACCACTTATTTCAGGTTCAACTGTTTTGATTGTTCCAGCATATATATTTCCTGTACTTCCATCCATAGAAATATAGTCACCTTCATTATAGATAGTCTTTCCTATTTGGAAATTTCTAGCCTGTTCATTAACTTTTATATCTCCACAACCTGCAACACAACATCTACCCATTCCTCTTGCAACAACGGCAGCATGAGATGTCATTCCTCCTCTTACTGTAAGGATTCCTTCTGCAGCTATCATGCCTTCAATATCTTCTGGTGAAGTTTCAAGTCTAACAAGAACAACTTTTTCTCCTTCTTCATGTTTTGTTTTAGCATCTTCAGCTGTAAAATAAATTTTTCCACAAGCAGCTCCTGGTGAAGCTGGAAGTCCTTTAGCTATTACTTTCGATTTTCTTAATTCTTCTGTATCAAAGTTAGGATGAAGTAATGTATCCAATTGTTTAGGTTCAACCTTCATAACAGCTTCTTTTTGTGATAACATCCCTTCTTCAACTAGCTCCACAGCAATTTTAAGGGCAGCTTGTACTGTCCTCTTACCGTTTCTTGTTTGTAAGAAGTATAATTTGCCATCTTCAATTGTAAATTCCATATCTTGCATATCTTTATAGTGATTTTCAAGAGTATTTACAATTGCCATAAATTCTGCGTAAACATGTGGCATATCTTCGTGAAGTTGTGATATATCCTGTGGTGTTCTTATTCCAGCAACAACGTCTTCACCCTGTGCATTCATTAAGTACTCAGCATATATTCCTTTTTCTCCAGTAGATGGATTTCTTGAAAAAGCAACACCAGTTCCTGACGTTTCTCCTTTATTACCAAATACCATTTCTTGAACGCTTACTGCTGTGCCCCAGTCCCCTGGAATATCATTTAGTCTTCTATATACATTAGCACGTGGGTTATCCCATGATCTAAATACTGCTGAAATAGCCTCTATAAGTTGTTTTGTTGGGTCACTTGGGAATTCTTCTCCCTTATCTTTTTTGTAAAATTCTTTGAACTGTTTGACTAATTTTTTTAAATCATTAGCATCTAGTTCTGTATCAAATTTTACGCCTTTTTCTTCTTTCATTTTATCCATTATGTTTTCAAAATTTCTTTTTTCAACATCCATAACGACGTCAGCAAACATTTGGATAAATCTTCTGTAAGAGTCATAAGCAAATCTTGGGTTATTGGTTAGCTTCGCCATAACCTCTACTGTTTCATCATTTAATCCTAGATTCAAAATTGTATCCATCATACCTGGCATTGATGCCCTTGCGCCAGATCTAACTGATACGAGTAATGGATTTTCCAAACTGCCAAACTTCTTTCCTGAAATTTTTTCAAGTTCAGACATTTTAGTATGAATTTCACTAACAACTTCAGATGCAATTAACTGACCATCACTGTAATATTTATTACAAGCCTCAGTAGTAACAGTGAATCCCTGTGGCACCGGAATTCCTAAACTTGTCATCTCTGCAAGGTTTGCCCCTTTACCTCCTAAAAGATTTTTCATTGAAAGATTACCTTCACTAAAAAGGTAAACATACTTTTTGTTTTCCATTTGTATACAACCCCTTCGATTCTAAATTATATATGATAATGGTTGTTAACCATTTTCACCCATTTTTACGAACAACCTTGTAATATTAGTTTTAGACACTTTACCCACAATTTTAAGTACTTCTATACCGTTTTCTAATTTTCTTTCTACAACGGGTAGACTGTCTACTTCGTGATCTATAATTCTTTGTGCTGCCAAATAAACACTATCTTCTTTTTCAACAAATATTATGTTTGGCATTCTAGTCATTATAATCCCTACAGGTACTTTGTGGATATCTGTTCCACCCATGGCCATTTTAAGGAAGTCCTTTCTTGAAACAGCTCCCACTAAATTGCCATTATTATTTATAAATAGAGTACCTACATCATTTAGAAACAAATGTACTATGGCATCGTAGACCATAGTTTCTTCTGTTGACGTTACATGTTTAGACATTACATCACTAACTTTAATATTTCTTATATAGTCATAAATTAAACTATAAGAGGGTTTCTTCGAATATATATATCCGACCTTAGGTCTTGCATCTAATATGCCAGTCATTGTTAGTATGGCCAAATCAGGCCTTAGTGCAGCTCTTGTGACTCCTAACTTATTGGCTAATTTTTCACTTGTAATAGGTGGATTTTCTTTAACTAATCTTATTATCTCATCTTGCCTTAGTGTTAATTTTATCGCTCCCACCTCTTTCTAATTTCATACCTTATATATGGTATATATTTGTAATATAAACGTTTGCACATTTTATTGTTATGCTAAAATCTTACATACCATTTGAAACATTGTACCACATTATTACAATGAAATGTAGAATCTTTTAATGTCTTTTTTGTTTTTTAGAAAATCTCATAAAAATTATTGTTATTTTTATGTACTATGAATAATTTTCATTTAAAAAGCCAGCAACAATAGT
>JANZQE010000197.1:0-2777 GCA_038040705.1 Clostridium sp.
CCTGTCTCATCCCTATCTAAAGCTATAAGTTCATATGAATATTCTTTTTCTTCAATTCTTTTAATTTGCTTACTTAAGATTCCTTGTGGAAATACAGATTCTTTTCTATATGCAAAAGCTTCAGCAATATTTAAAGGTTTCTGAGATATTCTTAATTGAAATTGTTCTCCGCTTAATTCATTTCTCCATCTATCTCTTTCTATGTTTATAGCTACAACAGCTTCTTCAACTTGAGAGTTACCATAATTATCTATGTAAGGTGGCATAGACCATTGTTCTGGAATAAATAACCCTGCCATACCTATTGTACCATCAGCGTCCATTAGGTTAGTTTCTACAGCATATATATCATTTGCCCCAGGATTCAAGATCATTTCTTTTAGCGGATTACATTGTTCTAAATCTCCAACCGAACCTGCTGCTATAAATTGACCAGTTGTCATCATACCAGATGACATAGCAGGACGTAGGTATTCATATGTCTGCATCATGTTTTTAGCAATACCTGCTTCTTCATGAAAGAAGTATGTACATGGTCCACCTACTCCTGTAGTAGCATTTTTTTCAAATGATGCACCTTGTATCTTTGATTTAAGACCTCTAGAAGTTTTTCTGTTGTTTATTTTAACTTCAATTTGTTGTTGCCATAATAATACTTTCTCAGGATTACTAGGTCTATACCATGCAGTATGTTCATTAAGAAATGTTTTATATTCTTCTAAAAACTTCCATGATCCTTTATCATTAATATAATCTTTTAATGAAGCACCAATTTTACATATAGATCCTTCTTCAAACCAATATTGATTTATAATTTTACCCATATGAAAATAAGAAGAAGCTATCTGACGTTTTTTTAATATAGCAACATGCTGATTATTTAATTCAGATATTACTTCATACAATGCCATATGATATTGAGCATCCCTTACTTTAGCAAAACCGTAATGCTTTTCTTCCTTATCAAAAATTGGTAAGAAATTTAACCACATATAATAATCCCTAGTTAAATACCAAACTTTTTCTTTATCTTTGTATATGACACCTGTTCTACATTTATTCTTTTGATCTTGCCAATAAGCTATAAAATCTTTTGATCTGAATGGTGCATTACAATAAAATCCTTCTGAATTAAATATTTGAGCTTGTTCATTAAATAATAATGCTACTTCATTAAACTCATACATACCCGGTTCTTTAAATATAGACTCTAAGTATTCTCTAAAGTCTATATCCGTGGCAAACTCTATAGTTCCCCATTCACCATTCTCATATGTAGGTATAACTCTACTCATCCACTAATATAGCATATACATCACCTTCTTGAATAAGTAAATGCTCTATTCCATCATGCATCATTGTGGTTGGTAAACAATGATCAGTATATTGTACCATATCACCTATTTCCATTTCACTAACATCTTTACCTTTACCTATTAAAGTTCCTTTGTACTCTACTTTTCTAGCTATTTCTGGAATAAATATTCCACCTTTACTAACTTCTTCTTGTTTTTTTGGTTTCAATAGAAGTTTCTTTCCTACTGGTATTACTTTTTGTGCCATGTTGATTTGTTTTTGATTTATTGTTTTTATAGTCTATTTCATCCCAATAACAAAAATGCCATTGTGTTTTATCTTTACTCATTTAAATTTGATCATATGCTAAACCTGCGCCTCCTCTTACTGCACTTTCTTGTTCTTGTTGCATGTCTGTAAATGCACCTTTATAAGATTGTCTTATTTGTTCAAACTTTGCAGCAGCATTAATCATAGAATTCATGTTACCATCTCTACCATGCTCAATAGGGGTTACCTCCATATACCTAGCTAGTCTGTCTAACATAGCTTTAATACCCACATACGCTCTATACGTAGGTGTTTCATACATTTGCTTACACATATCCATTGCATATCTTATCTTACCATCTTCTGGAGATTCTTCTAAGCCAATCTCTTCAATAATAATATCTTCTTTCTCATGTTCCGGAAGATTAAAGAATGGATTTAAATCTGGGTTAGGGCATGACATATAAAATAAATATTGATACACTTGCATGTGTGTGTCAGGATATTTATCCATAATTGCTTTTAAAAATGGTAAAGCATAACAATGTTCTGTTAATACAACTTTACTATTTTGGATATCAAATAATCTTATTACCATAATTTATATATTTTATACTGCATCAATAGCAGCTTTTATTGTAGCATATGAATCAGTAACATACAATGCTAGTGCTGCCATATATATTACACGAACATTTATGATGGTTCCATCTACTTGATGTGCTGATCCTACACCTAAAAGCGCAGTAGGATTTATTGCTAATAAAGATTCTGAACCTGGTACTATATAAAGTGTAGGAGGATTTGTTGCAGGAGCTGTTTGTGCTAAAATAACTTGTGTTAATTGAATTGATGCCATTATTGATTATCTTTTAGCCACATTATAATTGAATTTACTTCAGCTTTTAAATATGGTAGTTCATAAATTTTTATATTTTCTAATACCGGTTCTCCATTAACATGTTCATTGATTGGATAACCATTTGTATCTTCACCTACTTGTTTAAACTTTACATGTTGTATAGTAAGTTTACCTATTTTAAGTTTGGGGTTATGCTTCTTAATAATATACGCATAAATACTCAATTGTAAGCTATAGTGGTTAAGATTGCAGTCATCTAAATGATTAAGAGGCTTAAACATTTTATTAGTAATACCTTCCCAATTAGTAAACCCTTTTTCTTTTATTTCTTTATTTGTCTTATAATCAT
>JANZQE010000198.1:0-7008 GCA_038040705.1 Clostridium sp.
ATGAAGTTTTAGTTATGCCAACTATGGCTATGAGACCAGAGGATAAAGATTATGCAGTATCTTTTTCAGTACCAACAGACACAAAAGGAATTATTATGATTCTTGGACGTCAGTCTTGCGATACAAGAAAAAGTGAAGAAGGCGCTGATCTTGATGTTGGAAATTACAACTTTGGTGGAGTAGAAGCTTTAACAATATTTGATGATGTATTCGTACCAAATGATAGAATATTCCTAAATGGTGAAACTGAATTTGCAGGCATGCTTGTTGAGAGATTTGCAGGATATCATAGACAGAGTTATGGTGGATGTAAATCTGGTGTAGGTGATGTTCTTATTGGAGCTACAGCACTCGCTGCAGAATATAATGGAACTGCTAAAGTATCACACATTAAAGATAAAATAATAGAAATGACTCATTTAAATGAAACACTATACGCTTGTGGGATTGCATGTTCTGCAGAAGGTCATAAAACAGAAGCAGGTAACTTCATAATAGATTTATTACTAGCTAATGTATGTAAGCAAAATGTTACAAGATTCCCATATGAAATAGTAAGACTTGCTGAAGATATAGCTGGTGGACTTATGGTAACTATGCCTTCAGGTAAAGACTTTAAAGGCGAATTAACTGGACCTTACTGTGAAAAGTACTTAAAAGGTGTTGCATCTGTTTCGACTGAAAATAGAATGAGAGTATTAAGATTAATAGAAAACATGGCGCTTGGAACCGCTGCAGTTGGTTACAGAACAGAATCAATGCATGGTGCAGGTTCACCACAGGCTCAAAGAATAATGATAGCAAGACAAAGTAATTTAGGTCATAAAAAAGCTTTAGCAAAAATTATTGCAAGAGTAAAAGAATAAATTACTTGATAAATGTTTTTCACAATATAAAATACCTGAACATATGTGGGCTTAATCGCCTACATATGTTTAAAAGAATGGAGTGACGTTATGTTTGCTGAAATTGAAAAAATTCTTGAAGTGATTGTTAGGCCAAAACTAGCAGAGCACAATGGGAATATTGAACTTGTTAGCGTTGATGATGGAATAGTTCAAGTTAAGCTTTTAGGTGAATGTAGTGGATGTCTATCCGCAAAATATACCGTTGAAGATTTAGTTGAAACTCCACTTAAAGAAGCAATACCTGGCATTAAAAAGGTGATACTTAAAAATGAAGTAAGTGAAGATCTATTAGATCAAGCAAGAAAAATTTTAAGTAAAAGTAAACGATAGTGAGAATCGGTATTAAATATTGTGGAGGATGTAACCCAAGGTATGATAGAGCTGATTTAGTGTCAAGGTTAAAGAAACATATTGGTGAAGCACACAGTATTGAAACTGCAAAACAAGGTGTTATTTATGATGTAGTTGTTGTTTTAAGCGGATGTACAAGTGCTTGTTCAAGTCACAACAATCTTGAATCTAAATATGAAAAGATATTTATAACTAGTGAAAGTGATTATATTAAATTACTCAATATTATAGACAAAATAAAAGATTTGTAACTTAGGGGAGTGATAATCATTAATATAGATGAAATTTATAAATCGAAGGTTATTACAGCTAAGCAAGCTGTTTCGAAAATAAAATCTGGAAACAGAGTAGTTACAGGACATGCTTGTGCAGAACCAACGGAACTTATAGCTGCAATGGTAGCTAACTGTGAAGCTTACGAAAATGTTGAAATAGTGCACATGGTGGCAATGAGTGGTAGTGAATATGCAAAAATCGGTATGGAAAAACATTTTAGACATAACTCATTATTTGTAGGTGGAAGTGTAAGAGAAGCAGTAAGTTCAGGAAGAGCAGATTTTACGCCTTGTTTCTTTTCTAAGGTTCCAGAGTTATTTAAAAATGGAAGTTTACCAGTAGATGTAGCACTTGTTCAAGTTTCCACACCTGATAAATACGGATATTGTAGTTTAGGTGTATCTATTGATTATTCAAAGCCGGCAGCAAAAGCTGCAAAACTTGTAATTGCGGAAGTAAATGCTAAAATGCCAAGAACTATGGGAGACTCTTTTATACATATTTCTGATATAGATTATATTGTAGAAGCGAATCATGAAATAATAGAGCTTCAACCTCCTAGGATTGGAGATATTGAGAAAGCTATTGGAGAGCATTGTGCCTCTTTAGTTGAAAATGGTTCTACACTTCAACTTGGAATAGGAGCTATACCAGATGCAGTACTTTTATTTCTGAAAGATAAAGTGGACTTAGGTATACATTCAGAAATGATATCAGACGGAGTAATAGACCTAGTTGAAGCAGGGGTTATAACAAATAAGGAAAAAACAATTCATCCAGGAAAAATAGTAGTAACATTCCTTATGGGAACTAAAAGACTTTATGATTTCGTTGATAATAATCCAATGGTTGAAATGTATTCAGTAGATTATGTAAATAATCCTATTACAATTGCTAAAAATCATAAAATGGTTTGTATAAATTCAGCGATTCAAGTAGACTTAATGGGACAGGTCAACGCAGAAACTATAGGATTAACACAGTTTAGTGGAACTGGTGGACAAGTTGACTTTATTAGAGGTGCATCTATGGCAACGGATGGTAAATCTATCATTGCTATGCCTTCTACAGCAAGCAGAGGAAAGATCTCTAGAATTGCAACGATGCTTGATGAAGGAGCGGCCGTTACAACACTTAGAAATGATGTGCACTATGTAGTTACAGAGTATGGAATTGCAGAACTTAAAGGTAAAACATTAAGTCAGCGTGGTAAAGCATTAATTGGGATTGCTCATCCAGATTTCAGACCTGAACTTATAAAACAGTGGGAAATTAGGTTCAAAAGACAGTTTTAAATAGGAGGTGCTATAGTGAATACTGATAGAATAAGAAATGCCTGTTTAGAAAGTAAAATAATGAGTGCAGAAGAAGCTGCAACATTAATTAAAGATAAAATGGTGGTTGGGGTAAGTGGTTTTACACCATCTGGTTATCCAAAAGCGGTTCCACTAGCTTTAGCCACTAGAGTAAAAGCTACTGGTGAAAAAATGAAATTAACCTTATATTCAGGTGCTTCCGTCGGACCAGAAATTGATAAAGCATGGGTTGAGGCAGGAATTATGTCTAAAAGACTGCCATACCAAACTAATACTGAACTAAGGAATAGCATCAATAAAGGTGAAGTTGATTATATAGATATGCATTTAAGTCATAGTAGTCAATATGTGGATTGTGGAATGATTCCAAAAGTAAATGTAGCAATTATTGAAGCTGTTGCAATTACAGAAGATGGATGTATTGTACCGTCTACCGCTATTGGAAATGCAGCATCTTATATAAAAAATGCAGATTTTGTGATTATAGAAGTTAACGAAAATCAACCTATTCAATTAGAGGGAATGGCTGATATATATATGACAGAAAAACCACCTTTTAGAAAACCAATTCCACTAATGCACCCAAGTGATAGAATTGGAACAACTTGCATACCTTGTGGAACTGAAAAAATAGCAGCAATTGTTATGACAGACTTAATAGATCAGACAAGGCCATTTGCAGCAATTAACGAAGGATCTAAGAAGATTTCTAAAAATTTGATTGGCTTTTTAGAGAATGAAGTAGAAAATGGTAGACTGCCAGAGAATTTATTACCACTCCAATCCGGTGTAGGTAGTGTTGCCAATGCGGTACTTGGAGGACTTTGTGAGTCGAATTTTAAGAATTTAACTTGTTATACAGAGGTGATTCAAGATTCTATGTTAGATTTATTAAAATGTGGGAAAGCAGAAATGTTATCTTCCACGGCTATAAGCCTTTCTCCAGAAAGAATGGTTAAATTTAAAGAAGAAATAGATTTATATAAAGAAAAAATCATTTTAAGACCTCAAGAAATAAGTAATAATCCTGAGATTGCAAGAAGGATAGGAGTTATTGCTATGAATACTGCTATAGAAGTAGACATTTATGGTAATGTAAACTCAACACACATAATGGGTAGTAAGATGATGAATGGTATCGGTGGATCTGGAGATTTCGCAAGAAATGCATATTTAACTATATTCACAACAGAGTCTATTGCAAAAAATGGAGATATATCTTCGATTGTTCCAATGGTATCTCATGTAGACCACACAGAGCATGATGTTATGGTTATTGTAACAGACCAAGGTGTAGCAGATTTAAGAGGATTATGCCCTAGAAAAAGAGCAATGGCAATTATTAATAATTGCGCACATCCAGATTATAAAGAAGAACTTATGAAATATTTTGAAGATGCACAACTTACTGGAGCAAAACATACACCACATAACCTTGAAAAAGCGTTATCATGGCATAGTAGATTTTTAGCTACTGGATCTATGAAAGAAAAGAAAACAAGTGAATCTCAAAACAATGCAGATATGTCTTATAAAGATATAGTTTACAAATAAAAGCAACATAATTTAGGAGGAATTTACAAATGGATAACAAATCAATAATTAATGAAATGATGGTAAAAGCAAGAACGGCTCAAGAAGGTATTGCAAACTATAATCAAGAACAGGTAGATGCACTAGTTAAAGTAATTGGTAAAGTTATATATGACAATGCTGAAGTACTTGCAAGAGAAGCAGTTGATGAAACAAGAATGGGAGTTTATGAAGACAAGGTAGCTAAAAACATGGGTAAGCCAAAGGTTATCTGGAATAGCTTAAAAGGCAAAAAGTCTGTTGATATAATTGGAGGAGAAGAAGGAAGAGAAGGAATATTACTAGTTGCAAAGCCAAAGGGAGTTATAGCTTCTATTACTCCAACAACTAACCCAATTGTTACACCTATGTGTAATGCTATGTTTGCACTAAAAGGAAGAAATTCAATAATTGTTGCACCACATCCAAGATCTAAGAACTGTTCAGCTCATGCAGTTAAGTTAATGAATGATGAGTTAAGAAAACTTGGAGCACCAGAAAACCTTATTCAAATAATATCAGAACCATCTGTTGAATTAACATCAGAATTAATGTCGGCTGCTGATACAGTAGTAGCTACTGGTGGAATGGGAATGGTAAGAGCTGCTTATTCAAGCGGAAAACCAGCATTTGGAGTTGGAGCAGGAAATGTTCAGGTTATTATTGATAGAGAATATAATTTTGATCAAGCTGCTAAAGATATTATTGCAGGAAGAAAATTTGATAATGGAATTATCTGCTCAGGAGAACAATCTATTATTGCTCCAATTGAAAAACATGCTGAAGTTATGCAGGCGTTTGCTGATAATGGTGCATATTACATTGAGGATGAAGAAAAAATTGAGAAATTTAGAAGTGTTATGTTCCCAGGCGGAGTAATAAATGGTAAACTTGTTGGTCAATCAGTTCAGTTTATTGCTGATTTTGCTGGAGTTGTGGTTCCTGAAGCTACAAAAGTTGTTATATTAAAAACTAAAGGAATAGGAGAACTAGATGTACTTAACAAGGAAAAAATGTTCCCATTTATGATAACAATGACTTACGATACTTTTGAAGAAGCAGTACAACTTGCTAAAACAAATCTTTTATTTGAAGGTGCAGGCCATACTACAGCGGTTCATTCAAATAATGATGCTCATATTGAATATGCAGGTAAAGAATTACCAATAAGTAGATTAGTTGTTAATCAAACATCGTCTACAGGTGCAGGTGGAAGTTTGAAAAATGGATTTAACCCATCTACAACTCTTGGTTGTGGATCTTGGGGAAATAATTCAATTTCTGAAAACTTTACTTATTATCACTTAATAAATATTTCAAGAATAGGATATTTTAATAAAGATGCAGTGGTTCCAACTGATAGCGAAATTTGGGAATAGAATAAGCTTTTAGTTTAGATATGTAACATATTCCATAGAGATTTTAATCTCTATGGAATTTATCAAAGTAATATAATTATAATAAATAGGAGCGTGTAAATTATGAAATTACTTCAAGTAAAACCACAGGTTTATAAATTTGAAACATGTAAAGAGTTTGCAGAATTCTTCAATATTGGAGAAGGCGATTTCGTTTTAACAAATGATTTTATATACACACCAGCTATGGGATCACTTAACTTAAAGGCAGACGTGTTGTTCCAAGAAAAATATGGAACAGGAGAACCATCTGATGAAATGATTAATGCCATCATGAAAGATATGGAAGGCAAAAACTATAAGAGAATAATTGCTATTGGTGGCGGAACTGTTATTGATATAGCAAAATTACTTTCTATAAAAGATGCAAAAAATGCTCTTGATTTATTTGAAAAAAGAATTCCTATTGTAAAAGGTAGAGAACTTATTATAGTTCCTACAACTTGCGGAACTGGTTCTGAAGTTACAAATATATCTATAGCTGAAATAAAAGAAAAACAAACTAAGATGGGTCTTGCTGTTGATGAATTATATGCAGACTATGCAGTTCTTATCCCTGAACTTGTAAAAGGACTTCCATATAAATTCTTCGTAACAAGTTCTATAGATGCATTAATTCACGGAATAGAATCTTATGTATCACCAAAATCTAATATATATACAGAGCTATTCAGTGTTAAGGGAATAGAGCTTATATTAAAAGGATATATGGAAATAATAGAAAAAGGTGAAGAATATAGAAAAGAAATTATTGAGGACTTCGTAGTAGGAAGTAACTATACTGGAGTTGCATTCGCAAATACAGGCGTAGGGGCTGTACATGCTCTTTCTTATCCACTAGGAGGAAAATATCATGTGCCTCACGGTGAAGCAAATTATCAAATGTTTATTGAGGTATTTAAGACTTACTATAAGAAAAATCCAAATGGTAAGATCAAAGATATTAATAAAGTATTATCTGATATATTAGGCTGCGATATAGCAAATGTATATGAAGCATTTTCTACTGTTCTAGATAAATTACTAACTAGAAAGCCACTTAAAGAATATGGAATGAAAGTAGAAGAAAAAGAAATATTTACAGACAATGTAATAGCAGGACAACAAAGATTACTTGCAAATAATTATGTTCCACTTTCAAGGGAAGAAATGATATCAATATATAAC
>JANZQE010000199.1:0-4285 GCA_038040705.1 Clostridium sp.
CATTTCTTCTTTTTCTGTCATTTTCTACAACTATATAACCTGCCCCTAGAATCATCATTAAAACTCCTAAATTCACTAATACACTTGTATCAACCACTGAACCTGTTTTGGGTAAGTTTGTTACATTACCTGTTGTTGTTGGGTTTGTTGGGTTTGTTGGCGTAGTTGGGTTTGTTGTGGTTACTGGTACCACTGGTTCTTCTTCCACCGTTGGTTCTTCTTCCACTGTTGGTTCTTCTTCCACTATTGGTTCTTCTTCCACCACTGGTGCAGCCCCTGAAACAAGGTTGTTTTTGTTTGTAACTGATAATTTTTCAACTGCCTTTAATTCAGTTACTAATGCATCCCTTATTGGAATCATAGTATCTACGGCATCTATCGCACCTGTAAAATCAAATTTATCTCCACCTGTGAACATAAAGTCGTTAGTTACTACTGAATAAGTTTTGTCCATTTCAATTGGAGTTCCATCTTCTAAGAACATAGCTGTAATTCTATCCATAAATTCAGCATTCTCGTCATAGTAAACTTTAATCCCCCCTATTTGAACCCATCCAATTTCTGCATTACCTATGCCATTTTCTATTACTCTCTTTAAATCCGAACCCTTAAGGTCCATTGTAACTAGTGTATTATCAAAAGGCATAACTTCATACATATTTCCCATTGTAATATTTCCAGTAGCCAATGGAACTCTTAGTCCGCCACCATTAGTTATACCAATTTGTGTACCTGCTACTTTTCTCATAACATCTGTTGTCCATTGTCCGAGGAGTGAGGTTCCTGGAGTAGTTTTATCAGGAGTTAATTCTTTATCTGTTGTTCCTAAAATCTCACCAAGTATAGGTTCTAAATCTTTCTTGTATTCATCAAAAATTGATTTTATTGACGGATCTTCTACTAAAGTATTCGCTCTATTGTATAATTTATCTATTGACGGAACTACTCCTGCAACTTTACCATTTTCATCAACTTTGATTGTTAATCTTCCTAAAGTTCTTCCAGAATAATATGCCTGAACTACAGGTGTTCCATTAACTATACCACTTACTTCTTGATGAGTGTGAGCTGCAACAACTGCATCTATATTCGAGAGACCCGTAAGGTCAACTGCCTCTCCTGTAATTTTACCATCTTTATCTTGAAAAGCTCCTAAATGTGTTAATGCAACAACTACGTCGGCTCCTTCATCCTTTGCAACCTGAGCCCATTTTTTAGCTGAAGCTACTGAATCTCTAAATTCTAAATTTTTAACATTTTCTGCTTTTGTTTTGAATTCTGTTTCAGGTGTTGCAATTCCTACAAGACCTATTTTAATTCCACCTATAGTAACTATCTTATATGGCTCAGCCCAAGTTACTGGCTCACCAGTGGTTTTATCATAGATATTTGAAGCTAGAAAGTCGTATCCTCCTTCTTGTGCCCATTTTGTTATATAATCCATGCCCCAGTCAAATTCATGATTTCCTACTGCTGACGCTACTACACCAACTGCTTTCATCATTTTACTTACTGGTTCTCCATAAGTTAAATTAGACATTGCACTTCCTTGGAAGCTGTCTCCTGCTGATACTACTATAGTGTCAGGATTTTGCTCTTTAAATTTATTTATTTCTCCAGCAAATTTAGCTATGCCTGAATTTTTACCTGATGCCTCTACTGCTCCATGGAAATCATTGAAAGTAAGTATATTAACTTCTCTCTCACCAGTAGTTTGTACTAAATCATTAGCAAGAATCTGAATTTCTACTTCCCCCCCGCCTTCCACAGCAAATGCATTCACCGGTGCAATAAAAGTTAAAATCATCATTAATGTCAATAACCAGGCAGTGAATTTTTTCCTCTTGATTTTAGTAAACAATTAAACCCCTCCATTCATCTAATAAAGATCTTGTTCTTTAATTTTCATATTAATCAATATTATTCAATAACATGAAAATGTTAGGACAAGCTAATAAGTTTATTATAGTACTAAAAAAACTTATTGTATACGTTTAATAATTTTTCTATATAAGATCTACACTTTTTGCTTTTACCCTAAAACAAAAAAACTATGCCATTTGCATAGTTTAGAATTATTATACATATTAAATTAAATGAGACTGAATAACTACTTATCATTTTCATGGAAATGTTTTAATTACTTAAAATAAACAAAAGATATTTTATTACCTACTAAGGTTACTATTCCCTTATTATATAGCTGCAATAATTTGCCTTTATAACTAGTTAAAATCCCTGACTTAATCTCTTTTACTACTCCCCTCAGGGAATCATTTTGATATACTTTCCCTGTTGATGATACAAATAGATCTTTTTTTTCAGACGAATTTTGTAAATCAATATCTTTCCATTCATCAGTATTTTCTGATATTTGTCCATAATAAATCTTGCTTGTTATATTATCTTTTATTTCCCCAAGGTAAACATTATCATCATCATCAGTTCCAATTAACGTTAGCTTGTCTACATCTTTAATAGTTATAGCGACCTGACGACCCGTAACATATATTGAATTATAAACTAATCCCTCGTATACTAATTTATCTTCACGACGTAATAATTCAATATTACTCACAAATTTAGGTACTGTATTAATTTTGGTCATAGTTCCCATCCGGTCAAATCTATATATACTACTTACCCCATTCCTATTCGAACCTTTTACGTAAGTAACTCCTGTTAGAGTTGCTACCTGTATATCTTCAACTTCAGATTTTGTATCATTCCATTTTAAATCTTTAATTTTTACTTTTTCACCTTTTGATACATCATAGGAATATAATACTAAATCACTAGATTCATCATTGCTTTTTTTCTCTACAAAAAGCATTCTATTTCTATCTGGAAGCCATTCATAAAAAGAAATTTTATTTCCCTCATCAACCTCTATATTTTTAACACTTCCATCTTTACAATTAGCAATTCTTAATTTTTCATCTTCATAGTATGATAAATATTTTGCATCATAGGACACTAATATATTTTCTGCATTTTCAGGCACTATAATATCAATGTTTTTTACTTGATCACTTTTATCCTCCTCAACCTTTTTCGAAACCACGTTGGAATCAATAGCTGAAAAATACTGATTTAAATAAAGTAGAACTAACCCCTGCATAGATAAAGAAATTATTATCCATATACTTATTCTTTTCATCCATTTCATATTACTTTCTCCTTTAATTTTAAATATCCTACTCTCTATTCTCTACATATATAATTGAAGGTACAGATCTTTCTCCTAGGCTATCGGAAGGATTGTTCACAATTTCATCGTTATAAAACAATGTAGAAGAAGATCCACCATCTAAGTTAGTAGCATTATAAGCTCCATACTCATCATATAACAGGTCTTGAACCTCTCTTAAAGTAGCTCCTAAACTATTTACCTGTCTACCGTCAATAACTAGTAGTATTATTGATCCATCATTTCTTTGTGCTATAGCTGTTCTAGGGGCTATGCCCCATCCCCCATCTCCATTATTTATAGTTTTCTTACCATTAACTATTAAAGCTGGCCCAAAAGATACCGCTTCAGTTACCCCAGTTTCTCTCATCTCCTTAATGCTATGAGGGCCAACTAAAAGCTTCCCTGATTTAGTTAATGCAACAGCATCTCTTTTTTGATTTTCATCTTTAATATCACTATAAACTGTTTTTCCATCAGCCATTATAATTCCTGCTGGATTCGCTCCTGTACCTGTCCAAAGTGCTCCATCAACTTTATCTGAGAACCCTCCACCATTAATAGCTGCAATTGCACCATTAGCTTTTGCTATTTCACTAGTTAATTGCCCTTCCTTGCCAAGCTTACTGCTATATCCTACTTTTATCCTAGTGGGATCACTAATTACTAGTACATATCCTTTGTATCTCTTTCCTTCTATTTCATATCTTTCAATATTAGTATCATTTTCATTTTCTACTTTTATACCGGAATCTTTGTCATTTATGCTATATTGAACAATAGTTTCTACTGATTGTTCCTTCATGATTTGTTTTATACTATCATCAGATAAAAATGATTTCACTACCCATTGCAATGTGAGTGTTGTCATGGCTGCACCAACTACTGTAGTTTTTACATTTTTGAAAGGACCATAATAAACTATAAATGGGCCAGTGATAGCTGTAAAAACTAATTCAAATATAATAAATAGCAAAATCAATGTTTTTGTTTTTGTTTTTTTGTTTCTTACATTTTTTATTCTTTTCATGTGTTCCATCCTTTTTTATTATGTATTATATTAAGTACTATAACATTGTACAATAAAACACCGTA
>JANZQE010000200.1:0-19570 GCA_038040705.1 Clostridium sp.
GTTAATATTATTGAATTTAGCGCAGGGGATATAAGAAATGCCCTTGTTTCAAAAGACATTGATTTTGCCTTACTTGGGTCATCTTCTGCAACACTTGGAATTGCAAGCGGTATAGATGTAGAAGTGATTTGGATACATGAACTCTTAGGTGATGCAGAGAGATTAGTAGCTAAAAATGGTTCGAATATTAATACGCTTAAAGATATTGTAGGGAAGAAAATTGCTACTCCATTCGCTACAACAACACATTATAGCTTATTAAAGGCTTTAGAGTTAAATGGTATTTCTGAAAAAGATATAACACTACTTGATATGCAAATGCCAGAAGTATATGCAGCTTGGCAAAGAGGTGACATTGACGCGGCTTATGCATGGGAGCCCACACTTTCTAATCTTTTAAAGGATGGCAAAACTATAATATCCAGTAAGGATATGGCTGCAAAAGGTGTTGTTACATCTAATGTAGAGGTTGTTAGACGAGAATTTGGTGAAAAGTATCCAAGCATTGTAGCAAAGTATATAAGGGCTGTAAATAAATCTATAAAACTTTATAATGAAAATCAAGATGAGGCAGTTAAAACAATTTCAGGCGCTTTAGAAATCTCGGAGGAAGAAGCATTAAAACAGATGCAAGGTTCTATTTGGCTTACAGCAAAGGAGCAATTAGATTCAGCTTATTTTGGAACTAGCGATAAAAAAGGTGATTTAGTAAATTCATTAAAAGATACAGCTGATTTTCTATATGAACAAAAGAGTATTATGTCTGTACCTAAGTTATCTACTTTTGAGGATGCTGTAAACCCATCGTATATAGAGAATGCTTTAAAATAATTTTAAAAGTTAAATTGAAGAGATGGAGGATTTCTATGGAAGAATTATTAGAAATTAAGACAGATTATGTTGTAACATTAAAAGATATAAATTTAAGGTATTCAGGGGAAAAAGGTGAAGTTGTTGCTCTAAAAGATATAAATTTAAACATTGTGGAAGGAGAATTTATATGTGTACTTGGTCCATCGGGTTGTGGTAAAAGTACGCTTTTAAAAATCCTTGCAGGTTTTATTAAACCCTCAGAGGGGGAAGCTAAAATGGACAATGAACCTATTACTGGACCTGATTGGCATAAAGGTGTTGTTTTTCAATGCCCTATCTTATATCCTTGGTTAAATGTTGAGGAGAATGTTGCTTTTGGTCTGAAAATGAGGAAGTTACCCAAAAATGAAATTAGGGAATTAACCAGTAAATATATAGAACTTGTTGGTCTTAAGGGTGCTCAGAAGCATAAATCCTATGAACTTTCTGGCGGTATGAAGCAAAGAGCTTCGCTTGCAAGGGTTTTAGTAAATAATCCTAGGATGATTTTAATGGATGAACCATTTGGAGCATTAGATTCTTTTACAAGGAGAAATATGCAAACATTAATAAGAAAAGTTTGGACTAAAACAGAAAATACAGTGGTCCTTATTACTCATGATGTTGATGAGGCATTAGCGCTTGCCACAAGAATTATTGTAATGTCAGGTAGCCCAGGTAAAATCCTTAAGGAATATGATACAGATTTCACTTATCAAAATCCAGGTGTAGATCAAAAGAATGTAATATATACATCTAAATATATTAAGATAAGAGAAGAGATCTTGAATATTATAAGTAACCAAAATGAAGAGCTAAAGTTCTCATAAGTTTCATGTATAGCAATCTCTTATGCTACATAACGGATTGCTATTACAGAAACGTATAAGATTGTATTATAATTAACACATAGTTTGGTATAAATTTAACAAAAACATAATATTATATGGAGGGGTTAACATGAGTAAAAAATATTTAATAGTAGGTGGAGTTGCAGGCGGGGCATCAACGGCAGCAAGACTCAGAAGACTCAGCGAAGAAGATCAAATAATAATGTTTGAAAGAGATTCGGATGTATCTTTCTCAAACTGTTGTCTGCCATATCATTTAAGTGGAACAGTAGAAGAGGCGGAGAGTCTAGTGCTTATGCATCCAGATAAATTTTTAGCACAATACAATATAGAAGCTAGGATTCATAGTGAAGTTATAGATATAGATAGAGAAAAAAAGGTAGTAAGGGTTAAAAACACATTAACTGGATCGCAGTATACAGAAAACTATGACAAGCTAATTTTATCTCCAGGTGCAAAGCCTATACTTCCTCCTATCAAAGGGATTGAAGATGTAAAAGTATTTACAGTAAGAAATGTTGTGGATATAGACAGACTTAATAAATATGTAAAGAAAATGGGGATAACGAATATATCAGTAATAGGCGGAGGATTCATAGGAGTTGAAGTTGCTGAAAACCTAAGAGAAGCAGGAAACAATGTAACGTTAGTTGAAGCTATGGCTCATATAATGAAACCGTTTGACTACGATATGGCTCAAATTCTTCACAAAGAAATGCGTGATAAGGGTGTAAATCTAATCGTAGGAGATAAAGTAAGTTCGTTTGAAAAGGATACTGTTGTTTTAGAATCAGGTAAAAAGATAGAGACAAAGGCAGTAGTTATGGCTATTGGTGTACTTCCAGAAACTTCACTTGCAGTTAAAGCTGGACTTGAAATCGGAGTAACAGGAGCTATAAAAGTAGATCAAAACTATAGAACAAACGATAAGGATATATATGCAGTTGGGGATGCGATTGAAGTATATCATGCACTAGCAGGAATAACTACTAAGTTGTCACTAGCAGGCCCTGCTCAAAAACAAGCAAGACAAGCTGCTGACCATATGCATGGTAGAGTTGTAAGAAACACAGGAGTTATTGGATCATCAGTAGTAAAATGCTTTGATTATAATGCAGCTTCAGTAGGCTTAAATGAAGAAATGATAGAGGCTCTTAAATTAAATATTAATTATGAAGTAGCTAAAGTTATTCCAGGAGATAAAGTTGGCCTAATGCCAAACTGCGAACCGCTACACTTTAAGCTTATTTTCGAAATTCCAACAGGAAAAGTTTTAGGAGCTCAAGCAATTGGAAGAGGAAATGTGGATAAGAGAATGGATGTAATTGCTACAGCTATTAAATTTGGAGCAACAGTTGATGATTTAAGAGATCTAGAATTATGTTATGCGCCACCATTTGGAACTGCTAAAGATGTAGTTAACTTTGCAGGTTATGTTGGTACTAACTTATTACATGGTGAATTTAAGCAAGTAAGCGAAAAAGATGTAAGAGGTTTGGTTGAAAGTAAAGCTTGCATAATAGATGTAAGAGAAGTGGATGAGTATGAATTAAGCCACATAATTGGGGCTGTGAATATACCACTTAGTGAAATTAGACAAAGAACAAATGAAATACCAAAAGGTGAACCCGTATACCTCCATTGCAGAAGTGCACAAAGAAGTTATAATGCAGCAAGGGCACTTCAAAATTTAGGATACACAAATATTTATAATATAGCTGGTGGATTTATGGGAATATCCTTCTATGAATCATTCAAAGATGAAACAACTGGAAGAGAAAAAATAGTTACTGACTACAACTTCCTATAATATATAATTTTATGTGAATCTGGCTGTTTGCAGCTCCTCAGGAGATGATTTAATACAGCTGGATTCACATAAAAAGTTAATGAAAATAAATGTAGAAAGGAAATGAGATATGAAGAACACAGGTGGGGATACTGGTTTAAATATTAAGGGTAAGGCAGTAAACACAAAAGCAGTTACTAATAAAACGCAATATTTTGTTGGATTTGCAATTATAATAGCTATGGTCATCTTTACTACATCATTATCATCAAATAATCCTAAGTTAGGATTATATTTAATCACTGGACTTGCAATCGGGTATATAATGCAAAGATCAAGCTTTGGATTTGCAGGCGGTATAAAAAAAATATATGTAACAGGAGATTCATCTTTAACAAAAGCATTAATGTTTATGCTTACTATATCAATAATAATAACAGCAGCAATACATTATGGAGCTTTTGCTGGTGGAGCCGAGGTAGCATCTAGAGCATTTGCAGGGGCTACGATAATACCAGGAACTCAATTTATTAAGCCAATTAACGCTTTATCTATTATTGGTGGAACATTATTTGGTATCGGTATGATGTTTGGTGGTGGATGTGCGTCTGGGACACTTACAGATGCAGGTGAAGGTGAAGGAAGAGCTTTAATAACGTTATTCTTTTTCATAACAGGAGCCCTGTGGGGAGAATATTTTATGGGCTTTCTTAAAGATACTGTGTTTTTCACTTGGGGTCCAAAAGTTTACTTGCCAGACTCTTTTGGTTATGTGGGAGCTATAATGATTTCATTATTAGGATGCTTGGCAGTTTATGCTTTTGCTAAATGGTATGAAAATAGGAGAAAGAAAGCAGGTACTCTTACTTTATCAGAGTATTCGGAGTGGGAAAAAGCATTACCAGAAACAGGGGAATATAAGTTTTTTAGTAAAGAAACTTATCACAAATTTTTTATAAAAAGATGGTCTTTATATACTGGAGCAGTACTTTTAACAGTTATGTTTGAAGTAATAATACTTACAACAGGTAGTAGCTGGGGAGTAACTAGTGCTTTTGTAAATTGGGGAGCTTGGATCTATGGATCATTAGGTATAATAGATGTTTCAAAGTGGGCATCTTTCTCTTCTCAAATGGATACAATTAATGGAGGGTTCATGAATGACCCAGATTCCATGAGAAACTTAGGAATATTAATAGGAGCTGTAATATCTCCATTACTCGCAGGACATTTTTCATTCAAGAAAAAATTCAAATTAAAAGATGCCGCTTTCTATGCAATGGGCGGATTATTAATGGGATTTGGTGCAAGATTTGCATTAGGATGTAATATAGGAGCATTCTATTCAGCAATAGCTAATTTTTCATTATCTGGATGGGTGTTTATGCTAGCTTTAGTTTTAGGTGGAGTAATAGGAGTTAATTTAATTAAGAAATTTAACATTGCAACTTAGTTTCGAGCAAATCTCAATATATAAGTCAAAAAAGCTGTGGAGCCTTAAGGCTTCACAGCTTTTCTGATGGTGTTTCACATGAGAAATTTGATGAGTAATTTACTTCCGACGATTGCACCAAGCATTAAAAATATACCAAATACCCAGCCGGAGAGTGATAGTGATGCAATCCCACTGTAGAAAGCTCCTATATTACAACCGAGTCCTATCCTTGCACCATAGCCCATCAGAAGTCCACCTAAAGAAGCGGCAACTAATTGCTTTTTAGATTTGATTTTCTTTATTTTAAATTGTGATGCAAGCAGCGTGGCAAGTAAAGCACCCAATATTATTGCTAAATTTCTAATTGAACCTGGGTCATTAAGAAATCCAGCGTTTAGAGTTGCCTTAGCAGCGTCGTTACTAAAATAGTACCAGTTATCAACACTTCCACCCACTGCTGTATATATCCAAGCACCCCAATTTGCAAATACAACAGATATACCTAAGGGTTCACCAGTAGCAGCCAGAGTAACTATTTGGAATAAAGATAAAAGCACCGCACCTACAACATATGTCCAAGTATTTTTGAACCATTTTTTATAGAATTCGTTATTTTTTATATCCAAAGTTATACCCCCTAAAGTTCTTATAAATAATTAATATTCTTCATTTTGCTTTTTGGTTTCCCATTTTTCAGCTAATATATATAATATAGCAATTACTAAAAGTTGAACAAATATTGCTCCAAACCAACCTAGTATATCTGGAAGGAATACAGCTTTTCCTTTTGAAATAAAATTGTGTTCCCACCACTGAAAATCATGTGCACCCCATAGTGAACCAACAATGAAAAAGAATAAGGCGAGTATTTGCATTGTAAACCCCTCGCCAACTCTCATCAGTGTACCAGAAGCGCATCCACCGGCGATTACCATACCTATACCGAATAAGAAAGCACCGATTACAGTTGCTATACTTATAGGAACTACATAGCTTTGCCCGGAAATTTCAAGTCCACGCGTAAAATCACCATATTTAATTGCTGTAAAGCCAATTGAAGTTATAGCTAAAGCAATAAGAACAGCTTTAGTTAACATTGTTCCACCAGTTAAAAATGGGTCTCTCATGGAGGCAGTAAAACAAAATCTAGATTTTTGTAGTATAAATCCAAAGCTAATGCCGGTTAACCAGAATAAACTGAGTTTAGCTGATATAGTAGATAGCAAAAGACCAAAAACTACTAAAACAATAAATAAACCTATACCAAAAGGGATTTGACTTTTCCTTGCATTTATATCACTCATTAAATCACACTCCTTACTTAGATATAAAATTAACAATGTAATATCTTAAGTTACCACACAGCTTAGACTAGTAAGTATCTAATATGATTATACTATATTAAATAAGTTATAGCACAACATATTTATGATTGGTGACATATGGTATAATTGAGTAAAACAAAATTTTGTGGGGGAAACAAAGGAAACAGTAATTATCAAAGGGGTGTTATTATGCATATAGAATGTTTTCACTATTTTAATGAAGTAGCAACATTTAAAAGTATTTCAAAGGTTGCAAACAGTTCTCATATTTCACAATCTGCTTTAAGCCAACAAATACAAAAACTAGAGGATAGTTTAGGGTATAAACTCTTAGAAAGAAGTAATAGAGGGGTAGAACTAACAGAGGAAGGTAAAATTGTTCAAAAATATGGGGAAAATATGATAAGAACATATAATAAGATGTTAGAAGATTTAAAGGATTTATACAAGTCAAATGGCACCATAAGGATAGATTCATGTTATACAATAGCAACCTATGCTTTGCCTTGTACAATGTACAGCATTAAAGAGAAGTTTCCACATCATAACTATAAACTAACTACTAATATCTCAAATGATGTAGAAGAAAACATTTTAAATGATATATGTGATCTTGGATTTATTTATGGTAAACCAAAGGATAGTTCTCTGGAATATTTTAAAGTTGGCATAGATAGACTTATGCTAGTTTCTTCTCCAAAGCTTAATAATCCGGTACAAATTCAAAGTGAAGAATTAATAAAATATTCAATTATAATGCTCGCTGATAAATTAGAAATAGAAGGTAAATTGGAAAAATATCTAAAAACAATAGGACATAGTTTTAAAGAATTAAATATAATGTTCGACCTTGATTCCATAGAGTCTGTTAAATCGTTAGTTCTTAATGAGAATTCAATGTCATTTTTACCCTATATATCTATTAAAAAAGAGTTGTATACGAAACAACTTGTAGAAACTAAGATTGATGGATTGGATATGAAATATGAAGTATATCTTATAAATAAAAAAAATGCTTACAAAGATAATGGTGTAAAAGAATTTATAGAATATTTAAAAAAAACAGGGAAAAATAGTTTCTGCTAAAGTTTAGTTATGATAATTTCCCATATACCATTCATTACTTCATCGAATTCAAGTTGCATGTCTTTTCGAGTGAAATGGTTTTTTATTGATTCAGCAACGCAACTATGGTCAGTTATAACTTTTATTGAATCATTGGTTTTAGTTTTTTTTAATTCTTTTTTAATTTTAAGAACTGGGATTGGGCACATATCACCTAAACAATCTATTGTATTCATTACAATAACCTCACTTTACTGAAACAATTACTTGTATATATATAATAACCTAGTAGTTACATGAATATCAACATAAACTAATATAATAATTTTTAAAATTTATAAATTTGAGTGGTGACAAAATAATGAAAATACCTTTTAATAAAATATATTATGAAGGAAAAGAATTATCATATATTGAGGATGCTATGAAAAGAGGATGCATAACTGGTGACGGATTATATACACAGCGAGTGTCCTGTCTTTTGGAAAAGAAATTAAAAATAGATAAAGTGTTAATGACTACTTCTGCCACACATGCCTTGGAAATGGCAGCAATACTTATAGATATAAGACCGGGGGATGAGGTTATAATGCCTTCATTTACGTTCCCGTCAACGGCTAATGCTATAATGATGCGTGGTGGAGTTCCTGTATTTGCTGAAATACAAGAAAATACATTGAATATAGATCCTATAGATATAAGATGTAAAATTACAAATAGAACAAAAGCTATATTGCCGGTTCACTATGGAGGTGTAAGCTGTGATATGGATGAAATTATGGACATAGCAACAAAAAACAATTTATTTGTTATTGAAGATGCAGCTCAAGCAGTGAATTCAAAATATAAGAATAAATTTCTTGGAACCATAGGACATATTGGCTGTTATAGTTTCCATGGAACTAAAAGTTATGTTAGTGGCGAAGGTGGAGCTATAGCAATAAATTCTAATAATACTGATTTAATAAAGCGTGCAGAGATTATAAGGCAAAAGGGAACTAACAGAAATGAGTTTTTACGAGGCGAGGTAGATAAGTATAGCTGGGTGGATATAGGTTCAAGCTACGTGCCATCCGATGTTTTAATGGCTATACTGTATGCGCAAATTCAAAATTTAGATGAGATTAAAGCAAAAAGAAAAATAATAAATGATTATTATAACAAAAGCATTACTAAGTATATAAAAAGTGGAATTATTAAAAATAGTACATATATTCCAAATGATTGTGAATCTAATTATCACTTGTTCTATTTGGTATTTGAAAATGAAAAGATTAGGGATAGTGTGATTTATAAGCTAAGAGAAAGAGAGATTTATGCAACAACACATTTTATGCCACTTCATTCTTCCAAAATGGGAATAGAACTTGGGTATCATATAGAAGATTTTAAGGTAACTGAAAAAACAAGTAAGTGTTTGCTCAGATTACCTATGTATACAGAAATGAGCGTTGATGAAATGAACTATGTTATAATCACGTTAATACAGATTCTAGAGGAGATATAAGTATGCAGGAACGCATATCTGTAGTTGTACCAGTCTATAATAGTAAAAATTCACTAGAGAAGTTTTATATAATTCTTTCAAAAGAGTTAAAGAAGATCTGTGATGATTATGAAATAATTATGGTTGATGATGGAAGCCCTGATAATAGTTATGAAACAATGAAAAAGTTACAAAGTATAGACTCTAGAGTTAGGATAATTAAGTTAGATGGAAATTTTGGTCAACAAAATGCATTGATGTGTGGATTCCATTATTCAACAGGGGAATATGTAGTTACATTGGATGATGATTTGCAACATCCTCCTGAAGAAATCTATAAATTAAAGAAAAAAATAGATGAGGGATATGATGTAGTTTATGGTATTCCTATAATAAAAAAGCATTCAGGTTATAGAAAAATGGGTTCGAAAATGACTGATTATATGTTTAATAAAATATGTTCAAAACCTAAAAACATAAAAGTAAGTAGCTTTAGGATAATAAGAAAAAACATCGTAAATGAAATAATAAAGGATAAAACTTCTTTTGTATATATATCAGCAATAACTTTTAAAAATACCAGAAGCATTTCTAATGTAGAGGTAAAACATAATTTACGTAAATATGGGAAGTCCAACTATAATTTTTATAAACTTTTTAAATTATATCTTAAATTATATATGTATTACTCAAACCATAAAATATTTAAAAATTTTACATCCTCTAGGGAACAATTCAGAATAAAAGATCAAAAGTTATAAAGGAGAAATTAAATATGAAATTATTAATACTGGGTGGGGGAAATTGTCAACTAAATGCTATTTTACGTGCAAAACAAAAGGGACATACGGTTATAGTTTCAGATTATTATGAGGATGCCCCAGGAAAGAAATATTGTGATTATAGTGAACTTGGAAGTACATTTAGTATAGATGACAACGTAAAAATATCCCGAAAATATAATATAGATGGGATTTTAACACTAGGCACGGATCAACCGATTTACACTGTAGCTGCAGTTTCAAAAGAGGCGAGAGTTCCAAGCTTTCTTGATTTAGATGCAGCAAAAGCGGTTACTAATAAAAAGATTATGAAAAATATATTTAAATTGAAATCTATACCTACAGCTAAGTTTGCATTTTTAAAAAGTGATTTTAGAGATTGTGAACTAGAACATATGTGTTTTCCTGTTGTAATTAAGCCTTTGGACAGTCAGGGACAAAGAGGCGTATATAAATTAAATTCAATAGAGCAGATTAGAGAATATTTCGATGATGTGCTTAGTTATTCAAGAGAAGAGGAAGCGCTAGTTGAAGAATATTATGAAAATGATGAGATCACAGTTAGTGGTTGGGTAGAAAACGATAATACGCATGTACTTACCATAACTGACAGGGTTACCTATGATAATTATCCAAGCATTGGGGTGTGCACTGCTCATGATTTTCCATCAAAGCATTTTAAAAATTATGCAAAAGAGATTATAGAAATAACAAAAAATATAGTTAAAAGTTTTAAAATACATAATGGACCTATATATTTTCAAATGCTTATTGGAAAAGAGGGAATAAAAGTTAATGAGATTGCCTGTAGAATAGGCGGTGCTTATGAAGATGAATTTATACCTCATTTAACTGGGATAGATATATTAGATATGGTTATTGATTATTCACTAGGGGAAAACATTGATTATACAAGGCTTAGAGAATATGAAGTATTAAATAACAATAAAAAACTTTCAGTTCAATTACTTTTTGCAAAACCAGGTACCGTTAAGTCTATAGGAGATTTAGGTATAGTTAAAAATTTGCCTGGAGTAATTAATGCTAAAATTAATTTTAAACCAGGTGATGAGATAAAAGAAATTACCAATGCTACCCAGAGAGTTGGATATATGATAATTGAAGGTGATAACCTCAAAGACTTAAAGGACAATATAGTTAGAGCATTTGATAACATAGCAATATATGATGAAAATAATAGTAATATGATTATTGTGTTTTAAATTATTATAATGATAGGGAGAATGTACATATTATGAAAAAGAATTTTCTTATAAGAAATACAATTATATTAAGTTTAATTATAGGTATATTAGCTTTAATGGGATGCTCATCTAAAAATGACTCTAAAAATAGCATTAGTATTGCAGAACAATACGGGTTAGCATATGCGCCCCTACAAATAATGAAGGAAAATAAAATATTAGAAAAAAATTACCCAGGAGTTAAAATTGATTGGAAGCAGCTAGGAAATACTGCAGCCATTCGTGAAGCAATGTTATCAAACCAAGTAGAAGTGGGATTCATGGCTATTCCACCTTTTTTAATAGGACTCGATAAGGGCATGGAGTGGAAGATAGCGTCTGGATTATCTGAAAGCCCAGTAACTCTTGTTACAAATAGTGAAAACATAAAATCAATAAAAGATTTTTCGGAGAGTGACAGGATTGCACTTCCGCAACCTGGGAGCATACAACATATGCTGCTTGCCATGCAGTGTGAAAAGGAATTTGGAGATGCTAAGAAATTAGACAATTTACTTGTGACGTTAGCACATCCAGATGCAATGAATGCATTGCTTTCAGCAAAAGATATTACAGCACATTTTACGTCGCCACCTTATTTGTTTAAAGAGTTAGAACAAAACAGTATTCATCAAATATTAGATGGCAAAGATGCTATAGGTGCAGATTTTACATTCATTGTGGGGGTAACAACAAATAAATTTCATGAAATAAAGCCAGAGTTATATAAAGCTTTAGTAATTTCAATAAAGGAGTCAATTGTGTTTATGCAAAATAATCCTTACAAGTCTGCGGAGATATTGGCGGACATTTATAAACTTTCTAAAGATGAAGTTCTTCAATATATAACTCATAAAGATATGATATATACGCAAGAGGTTAAAGGAATAAATGAGTTTGTAGAATTCATGAAAAAAAACGATTATATTTCAAAAGAGTATAGTGATAAAAGTAGCATGATGTGGGAAGATGTTAAGTATGAAAAGTAAAATATTAAATAGTAAAATATTTAAAAAATTATTCTGGAGTATTATCTTAATTATTATATGGCAAATTATATATGCATCGAGAAAATTTTCTCCGCTAATTTTCCCCTCTGCATTCGCAATATTAGACTCCTTATGTAAGTCAATAGTTAGTGGTGAACTTATATATGGAACCATATACTCATTAGAATTAATACTTAAGGGCTTGTGCATAGGGTTAGTTTTAGCTGTTATTTTATCATCCCTTGCAATATTATTCAAACCATTTAGTGGTCTTGTAGAAACATTGGTAAGTATTGCGCACCCGCTTCCTGGGATCGCGCTTCTGCCTTTAATTATATTATGGTTTGGGGCAGGTGAGATATCTATTATTTTTATTATTGTTCACTCGGTAGTATGGCCCTTAGTCTTAAATTTACTAACTGGATTTAAATCAATTCCTAAAATTTATAAGCAAGTTGGAAATAACTATGGTCTTAACTCTTTTGAAATTATAGGGCGCATAATGCTCCCAGCATCGATGCCGTATTTTTTAACTGGGATGAGGATATCCTGGGCAAGATCCTGGAGGTCCTTTATAAGTGCAGAAATGATTTTTGGAGCAGCTGGAGGGAAAGGAGGACTAGGCTGGTTTATTTTTAAAAACAGGGTATTCATGGATATAACCGGTATATTTGCAGGGTTAATTGTTATAGTGGTAATTGGAATGATAGTTGAAGATTTAATTTTTGATAAGTTAGAAAAAGTAACAATAAAAAAATGGGGAATGACAATATGATTCTTGAAATAAAAAATATAACAAAAAATTTCACTCAAAACGGTAATAAATTAGAAGTTCATAGCGATATGAGTTTTAGTGTTGTTGAAGGTGAGTTTCTATGTGTAATTGGTCCCTCTGGCTGTGGTAAATCAACGCTATTAAAGGAAATAGCAGGTTTCGAAAAAATAGATTCCGGCGTTATTACTCTTAATGGAAATGAGATTTTAGGACCAGGAATAAACAGGGTTATGGTATTTCAAGATTCTGACCAATTATTTCCCTGGAAAACAGTCTTACAGAATGTTGTTTTTCCACTGAAGGTAAATAAAATTGGTGATTCGAGTAGGGAAAGAGAAGATGTTGCAAGAAAGTACATAGATATGGTTAAGTTAAATGATTTCTGTGATTATTTTCCTCATCAGCTCTCGGGTGGAATGAAACAAAGAGTAGCTCTTATTCGCGCTCTGGTTATAAAACCTAAAATATTACTCATGGATGAACCTTTTGGGAGTGTGGATGCACAGACTAGAGATGAGCTTCAACAAATGCTCTTAGACTTGCACAGGAGTATTAATGTAACTATCATTTTTGTAACTCATGATATTCATGAAGCTATTTTACTTTCAAATCGTATTCTAGTAATGGGCACGGGGCCTTATAATATCAAAAGTATAATTGACAATAATATACCTTTGCCAAGGAAAGATAAACATCAAGAAATTTTTGATATGCGTGAAAAATTAAATAAATTAATAAAAAATTAAAGTAATAACATGTATAGTGGAATGGAGTCCATTATATGATATTACTTTAATTATTAATAGTGTACTTTATATATTTTTATAGTCCAATCTTTTTCATTTATGTATCTGGATATTCTAGTGCCATAAGTTTTATCATCGAATTCGTTAACTAACGTACAATTATTTTCTAAAAAGAGGTTCATTTCATTATAATAAGTAAGTCTACCATAAAAAGCATCCCATCTAGGGCTTTCACTATTAATAATATCCATTTCTTCTGGGTAAATAATAAATTTAATATTGTATCTGTAAATATAGTCTTTGAAGGTCATGTTATTTTCTTTTAAAAATGCTAGATTTCTATAGTCATGTAATTTACCATTTTGGAAATAAAATTCCGAATTTAAATTAGCTAAAACTACATCATCTTTTTTGACTGTTTTTGATATGTTATTTAGATAATTATTATAATCTCCATTGATATAAGGATATATATTAGTGATCGAATTCATTGAAATAAGTAAAGATAACCCAAAGACTATAATATATTTATAATAGGTTGATGAATTTTCTAGTGAATACGTAACTAAAATATAAAAAAGTGGAAACTGAAAAATAATGCTGGTTTGATTATATCTACCAATTAGTATAATACCTATATTTAAAAATATAATTGATAAAAGTATACTGATGATTTGTTGCCTTTTAATTTTATCTTTTGTAATGAATAGTTTCAATATAGTAATTATGAAAGAAGATATAAAAATAAAAAATTGCAACTTAATATTAGGAGTATAATAGGTGCCACTTATACCATAATAAAGTTTTTCGTAAAAATATTTAAATTCACTTATTTTACCTAAAAGTGAATAGTGTACTTTGAATTGTTTCCCATAGTTAAAATAATCATTAATAAAATTAGGATTAAAGGATAAACTTAATAGTACAAATATGCCACAAAAGACTAGTAACATAAGGCAATAAGCCATAAGGTTAAAAAGTTTTAACTTTTTAGTAAAGAACATATGATATAAATAAATAGCTATAAATGGAAGCGCTATTATAAAACTATTAGGGTGTATACCTATGCTTATGCCAATAATACATCCGAGAATTAGGTCATGTTTAATTGTATGATTAAAAGTATTTTTATAAAAGAAGTACAATGCATAAATGAAAACAAATAAAATTGTAATTTCTTGTCTTGCAAAATGGGAAGCATATATAAACTGAATGTCTATTGCTAAAAATATTGTAGCTATAGTGGATTTTATGGAAGAATTAAAAATTGTATTGCATAGCTTATAAAAATAATATAAAATTAGTGAACCGAAAATTAAAGAAATTAGTCTAACGCTAAATATATTATATCCTAGAAACTTAATAAAAATAATTTGAATACTATGGAAAAAAATTTTTATTGCATGAGGATTTCGCGGATATAAGTCAAAGAAGGTCTCTGTTGATGAGAAAATTTTAGTATCAAGAATATTTCTTGATAAGCCGCTAAGCCAAGATTCATCTGAATGAACAAAGGGAAATTGGGTTAAAAAGCTAAGACTCACAAGGAAATAAATGAATACTAATATAATTAGTATTTTGTTTTTAGTAAAAGTATCTTTTGAAAATTTCAAAAAAGTTCACCTCAAAGTAATAAAAATTTTTACATACAATGTTTATAAATTATATCATATTTTAAGATGTGATATAATTTAATTATAGAAGATTTGTCAGATATCTAATAATTAAATACAATATTAAAAACTTTTATATCCAACTCTAAAACATATAAAGTATAATGGACATGTTATGTATAATATTTAACGAACTTTGAAACATCTATATGGTTTAAGTTTATTTATATATTAGAATTTACTCATATAAAAAAGAATGGGGGAAAAAAATGAAATCAAATTTGAGACTATTTTCTGTAGCAATTATTTTATCATTAGCAATTCTAACAGTAGGATGCGGAACTAGTAATTCCGGAAATGAAATTATTAGTGCAAAACAGGCTTTAGAATTAGTTAAGAAAGATAATGTAGTTTTAGTTGGTGTTCAAAAACCTGAAACAACATTATATGATGATGAACATGTGAAGGGTGCTGTAAAAATTGACCTCAGTGATGTTATTATTAATGAGCCAGTTGTTAATATGTTAGCGCCAAAAGAGCAAATAGAAAAAGTAATGGGTAAGCAAGGGATTTCAAATGACACGACAGTAGTAATATATGATACTAATAATAATATGGATGCTGCAAGAGTATGGTGGACTTTAAAAGTTTATGGACATGAAAATGTAAAAGTAGTTAGTGGTGGACTTTCAGCGCTTGAAGAAGCTGGTGCAGAAATTACATCTGAAGTGCCAGAGATTGTGACTGCAGAGTATGTGGCTAAAGATAGAAATGAGGACATGATTGCTGGAATAGATGAGGTAAAAGCTCAAGCTACAAGCCCAGACAAGAATACCATATTACTTGATACCCGGTCTAAAGAGGAATATGACGCAGGAACAATTCCAGGATCAGTGCTTTTAGAGTATATTAATAATGATTATAGTGATGGAACTTATAAACCAGTTGAGGTTATAAAAATACAATATATAGAGAATAACATAAAATCTAAAAATGATATAATAATGTATTGTAAAACATCAATCAGAGGAGCTCAAACATATTTGGCATTATACAATGCTGGATATAGAAATCTTAAAATATATGATGGTGCTTGGGTAGAGTGGTCATCAAAGGGCGCATTACCTGTTCAAAAAACTGATAAAAATGCACCAGCACCAACAGAATCACAAGATGCATCATAGAAATTAATATAATAAATAGTTAGATACTTAATAGGTGTCTAACTATTTTTTTATGTAAGCTATATGTTTATGGAATGTACATATAACTTTTTTTAATGCAGTATTACTAATTCCATAAACAAAGTTTCGCATTATGTTGGTATAATGAAATTGTTAATAAAATAACATATAGGGGGAACGAATATGAAAAAAAATAAGGTTTTAACAAGTTTAGTAGCAATAGCTATCACGGTATCATTAGTGGGTTGTGCAGCTAATACTAGTAACACAAAGAATGAAACTAAAGATGCTCCTAAAACAGAAGAGGCAACTAAGGCACCAGAAAAAATGGATGTAGTAGCAGAAGCAGCTAATGGTTACT
This sequence comes from Clostridium sp., assembly GCA_038040705.1. Taxonomy (GTDB): domain Bacteria; phylum Bacillota; class Clostridia; order Clostridiales; family Clostridiaceae; genus Clostridium_AD. Next base: position 16,498 of record JANZQE010000200.1, read on the forward strand.
TTGCAAATATGCCTGAGGACAATTATAAAATTTCTGAAAAAACTTTTGTTGAACAAGTAAAAGCAGATGAGGATATGTTTATTCTAGATATAAGACAACCAGATGTATATGCAGAGGGTCATATTAAAGGTGCTGTAAATGCCTCATGGGGAACAGCAATAAGTGATAACTTAGATAAATTGCCAAAGGAAAAAACAATAATGGTTTATTGTTACACTGGGCAAACAGCAGGACAGACAGTTGCATTATTAAATATGGCAGGATTTAATGCTAGATCAGTTAATCTAGGATGGGATTTAGGAATATCTAAAGTTGATGGAGTAGAGGATGTTACCGAAACTACAGCAAACGATTTTGCTGAAGTGGAATCTTTAGAAATAAAACCAGAAATAAAAACTGCACTAGAAGATTACTTTAAAGGGTTAGACTCTGTAAAAGATACAAATTTTAAAAACTATAAAATTAGTGAAGAAAATGCTAAGGCATTAGTAGATGCAAAAGATGATAGTATAGCAGTTCTTTCTGTAAGAAGTGCAGAAGATTTTGCAAAAGGACATATTGAAGGAGCAACAAATATTGCTTGGGGAAAAGGAATGCAAGAAAACTTCAGTGCATTACCAAAAGATAAGAAAATTATAGTCTATTGTTATACTGGACAAACAGCAGGGCAAACAGTTGCTGGTCTAAAAATGTTAGGTTATGATGCAGTATCACTAAATGGTGGTATGGGTACAGATTCAAATGCTCCATCTGGATGGGCTAATAATGGATTTCCAGTAGTAAAATAATACATAAAAGAGCCTCTAATTTATTAGAGGTTCTTTTGTGTATTATTTAGGTTTTTATTAGAAGTAGGAGTAGCTTTAACTTGAAATTGATTTGTCTTACCCATAATAAAAGCTAATTTAATTATAGATTTTTCTTCCTTCGTGATTTTTCTCTTAAACATTTTTTCAAATTGATTTGTTAAACTAAGGAAATCGGTTTTATATTTTCGATTATTTAATCTGTTTAAACTTGTGTTTTTGTGAGGAGAATATATCTTAGGTTTAATTTCACTTTTATAAATTTTTTTAAAAACTTCTGCGGTATAATATGCATCATTAAGTGCATTATGGAAGTTACTTACGATGGGTATATCTAGCAAAGTAGTTGCATTACCTAGCCCAATATTAATTCCTTTTTTGCAATTAAGATGCTTACAGGCGTAAGACTGAATGTTTATGTATTCTAGGGGAATGATGGAGGTATCGAATTCATAGTATTCTATGTTTCGAAATAATTCTTTTATGTCTGCCACTCCCCAAACGCCTAGTATACTAGAATCAGACTGTATAAATTCTGAAAGTGCGTTATACATTTCTTTGAATGATTTACCGCTATCTAATTCATCCATTGTTAGCCCAGTAAGTTTTTGGACAAAAGGATTAAGCCTTGTATATATTTGTGGTTTTACTAATATATCTAGGAATCCAATTTTCTCGAAATTTGCATTTAGCTTTATTGCACCTATTTGAATTATTTCAAAAGGGCATTTAGGGTTTATTATGTTTTCAGTTTTGTTTTCAAAATTGTAGCCTTGATTAAATTCTAAATCAAATATTATATAATTCATTTTATTACCTCTAAACTTATTTTTATTATATATTATATCATATCATTTATGGCTACAAAAAATACCTTGCTACTACGTCTAAATAATAAAAAATTGAACAATGTGTGCAAAGTAGTTTATACTATATGTAGTATATATAGTAAGTTATAGTGTTTTTTGATATATACGTTTTTATAGCGTTACTTGAAGCAGAATAATTACAACATAAGAAAGGAAGTTTTATATATGGGAAAAATACTAGTACTCGCAGAAAAACCATCAGTAGGAAAGGAACTTGCGAAGGTTTTAAAGTGCACTCAAGGCGGCAATGGATATTTAATGGGACAAAAGTATATTGTAACTTGGGCCCTGGGTCATCTTGTTACACTAGCTGGACCAGAGGATTATGATCAAAAATATAAAAGTTGGAAGATGGAAGATCTTCCTATGTTGCCAAAGGATTTAAAATTGGTAATTATTAAGGAAACTTCGAAGCAATATAAGGTAGTGAACGAACTTCTTAAAAGAGCAGACGTAGATGAGCTTGTTATAGCTACAGATGCAGGACGAGAAGGCGAGCTTGTTGCACGTTGGATCATCCAAAAGGCGGGATTTAAAAAGCCTATCAAGAGGTTATGGATATCGTCGCAAACTGAAAAAGCAAAAAAGGATGGATTTGCTAACCTAAAACCAGGAAGAGATTACGAAAACCTATTTTGGGCAGCACAATCAAGAGCAGAGGCAGATTGGCTTATAGGCCTCAACGTAACTAGGGCCTTAACCTGTAAATACAATGCTCAATTATCAGCAGGAAGAGTTCAAACACCCACATTAGCACTTATCGTTGATAGAGAAAATGAAATAAAGAAATTCGTTGGAAAAGATTATTGGACGGTAAATGGTAAGGTAAATAATTTTGCAGTGAATTGGTCAAGCAAAAATGGAGACACGCGGACATTTGACAAGCTAAAGGCAGAAGATGTAGTTGCTAAGGTAAACAATCAAATGGGCACCGTTTTCGAGGTAAATAAAGCATCTAAAAAAGAACTTCCACCACTTGCATATGATTTAACTGAGCTTCAAAGGGATGCAAATAGGAAATTTGGATACTCTGCAAAACAAACTCTTAATATAATGCAGAAATTATATGAAACCCATAAGATATTATCATATCCAAGAACAGACTCGAGGCATATTACCACAGATGTTGTAGCAACGCTTCTCGACAGATTAAAGAGTATAGCCATAGGACCATATGAGAAAGCTGCTAGGACCATAATAAAAGGTAGAATTCATACTACAAATAGATTTGTTGATAATAGCAAGGTATCGGATCATCATGCTATAATTCCTACAGAGGAGCATGTAGATTTATCAAGACTAAACAAAGAAGAAAAAAGCATTTATGACTTAGTTATAAAAAGATTCTTAGAAGTTCTAAGTCCAGCTTTTGAGTATGAGCAAACTACTGTGAAAATA
>JANZQE010000201.1:0-2554 GCA_038040705.1 Clostridium sp.
TAGTTTGTAGAAGTTTAACATCGGCGCCTACACTACCTGATTTAAGCAAACGAGTCACACTTGTCGTTTTTGTTGCTAATGGTTTTGGTATTAAATTACCACAAGTAGCTGGTCCTACTATTCCATCAACTGCAAGTCCATTTTTACCTTGATAATTTCTAACTGCAGCTAGTGTTAGTTTCCCATAGATACCATCAACAGTAAGCTTGTATCCCTTATTGTTAAGGCTAGTTTGTACAAGTTTAACATCGCTACCCATAGAGTTAAATCTAAGTAAACGGCTTACATCTGATGATGTGCTATTCGTAGTCGTTATAGTCGTTGACTTTGTTGTTGTTTTAGCTGATGGTGTTGTTGGTGTTTTTGTTGTTGTTGGTTTAGCTGGTGTTTTTGTTGTTGTTGTTTTAGCTGGTGTTTTAGTTGGAGTAGTAACTGGAGCATCATCAGTAGCTGCGGAAACAGCATCTACACCAAAGGGTCCTGGAATTGGAACGTTTACTACAATTGAAAGTGAAAATATAGTTACTAAGGCACAGGTCAATAATTTTAATCTTTTATTCAATGAAATTCCCCCTATTATAATATTATGTAATTAAATCATACGAAACATTACCAATTTATTGCAGCGACAACAAATTAACGATTTTGTTTGTTAATTATCAAACATAGCAATTTATTGTTAATATACGTAAAATATTTACAAGAGAATTATACCAATAAAATATTCAGAAGTATATATATATAATCAGCAATTTTATATTGGTCATATTGTTCACGCTATTCGCAATCATCTGAAGATTACAATGATGATATATTCAAAGTTGAGGACCAATTATAGGGCAGATGAAAATACCAATAAAGGATTACGTTCTATAATATACATGACTATTATTCTTATAGCATATATTAAAAAGAAGTACTTATTGGGGGATTTATAATGACAAAAGTTGCTTTGAAAATAGAGAGGCATTATGGCAATAAAGATTTAAAAATAATAATAGAGAGCTTGATCTCACTGAAACTTTCAAATATAAAATATAGCAACAATTCAAGTGGTGAAGTACATTGCAATACTTGCAATAAAACCACTAGCACAATAGCTATTGAGAGCCCAGAAAGAAGGTGTGAGTAGTTTGAGTAAAACATGGAACGTAGCTGTGTATGCAAGGGTTTCAACAGATAAGAAGGCGCAGCAAGAATCAATGCCTGCGCAGGTACAAAGTTTAAAAAGATGGATAGTTGAGAAGAGTGAGATGGATAAAGGGTCTGTTTATATTCTTGTTGGTGTGTATGAAGACGCAGGATTTTCTGGATCTAATTTTGAAAGAAAAAGTTTTAGACGCATGAAGGAAGATATAGAGCAAGGAAAAATAAATATGATTGTGACTCGTGATCTATCTAGGTTTTCCAGGAATTATATTACTGCAGGATATTATCTGGAGGAGTATTTCAAAGTAAATGGAGTGAGATTTATATCTGTACTTGATAATGTAGATACATTAGATGAAATAAATGATATTATACCATTTAAAAACATTTTGAATGAAATGTATATAAAGGATTGTTCAAAAAGATCCAGGGATGGACTAAAGCAAAGGATGATAAGAGGATCATCAATAGCAAGTAAAGCACCTTATGGGTATAGATTTGAAGAGAATTATGAGGGTAATGTAAATACCATAAGGCTAGTAGCAGCAGATGACGAGACAACTGAAACTGTAAAAGATATATTTAAACTTTACCTTAGTGGATACGGGTTTGGTAAAGTTGCAACATATTTAAATTTGAAAAGGATAGCACCACCTTCTGCAAGATTAAATAACTTTGCCTTTTCTAAATTTGGGCTATGGACTAATAACACAATAAAAACAATTCTTAACAACCCGAAATATGGTGGAATTATGGTTCTAGGAAGGTGGAAAAAGGTTAGTTATAAAATAAAAAAGATAAGAACTACATTGCCGGACGAGTGGATATATGGGGGTGAATTTCAAGGTATAGTATCAAAACAAATATTTGAGGAAGTTCAAGATCTTATAATAAAGCGGTCTAAAAATTATAGATATAAAGGGCAAAACATATATACTTTTTCTTCTGTATTAAAATGTGGTGAATGTGGAGGAAGTATGTCATATAGAAAAAAATTTGAAGGTTATAAATGTACTAATAGTCAAATGGGCGGAGGAAGATGTACTGCACATTCTTTGAAGGAAGAACAACTAATGGATATTATAATTGAAGATTTGACGCAATATGCTTTGACAAATTTAAATCAAAGGGACATTTATAGCAAAATAGATAAGTTCATTGATAAAAAACAAAACAATGATAATAAATTAACAAACATAGAGTGGGAATTAAAAAAATTTGATAGACAATTCCAATAAATGTATTTAGACAAGTCTAATAAAAAAGTAAGTGAAAGAAATTTTATAATTCTATCTAGTACCATAGAAAAAGAGCAAGAGAAGTTAATAAACCGAAGAAAAGACATACTTTTCAATCTAAAAGTGGTTGATGTTTATAATGAAAGATACAAAGTCTATAAAAGCGA
>JANZQE010000202.1:0-22928 GCA_038040705.1 Clostridium sp.
TTATGCTTTTAATGAAATTATTAAATTGGATAATTATAGTCCTGTATTTGATAAACCCTTCTTTAAAGAATTTTTGATTCGAGGCGCACAAAGCGCTGGTGAAGTTAACGATAAATTATTAGAAAGTAATATAATTGGTGGCTATGATATAGGGATAAATTACCCAGACCATAAAAATGATCTATTAATTTGCGTAACAGAGAAAAGAACAAAATCAGAAATTAATGGTTTAATAACTGCAATGGAGGGGATAAAATGATTGAATATAATAAGTTGATATTTGAAATTTCAAAAGAAGGAAGAAAAGGCTATAAATTGCCTCTCTGTGATGTAGAGAGTATAGACATTAGTGAAATGATTCCTGAACATTTACTAAGCAAAAGTGAATTATCCCTTCCAGAAGTAAGTGAAGTAGATGTTATAAGACATTTTACTCGATTATCCAATAAAAATTATGGCGTGGATACTGGCTTTTATCCACTAGGTTCTTGCACTATGAAGTACAATCCTAAAATTAACGAAGATATGGCAAGTATGCCTGCGTTTACTGGGATACATCCTTATCAAGATGAGAAAACTGTACAAGGATCACTACAGCTAATGTATGAACTTAGTGAAAAACTAGCTGAAATAAGTGGTATGGATCAGGTTTCACTTCAACCTGCAGCAGGAGCTCATGGAGAGCTTACTGGCCTTATGATTATAAGTGCGTTTCATGAAAATAGGGGAGATTTTAAAAGGAAAAAGATTATAGTGCCAGATTCAGCACATGGAACTAATCCAGCTAGTGCAAATGTAGCGGGGTTTGATATTGTAGAAATCAAATCAAATGAAAAAGGAAACGTGGATTTAGATAGTTTAAAACTTGTTTTGAATGAAGAAATAGCAGGGCTAATGCTAACAAATCCAAACACACTAGGGCTTTTTGATGAGAACATTAAAGAGATATCAGATCTAGTCCATGGAGCTGGTGGGCTTGTGTATTATGATGGTGCTAATCTAAATGCTATTATGGGCAAAGCAAGACCAGGAGATATGGGCTTCGATGTAGTTCACATGAATCTGCATAAAACCTTTTCTACCCCACATGGTGGTGGTGGACCAGGAAGTGGACCAGTGGGAGTTAAAAAAGAGCTTATACCATATTTACCTGTTCCGATAATAGAAAAAAAAGAGGAACAGTTTACTTTGAATTATGATAAACCATTATCTATTGGTAAGGTAAAGAGTTTTTATGGAAATTTTGGAGTGCTGGTTCGTGCATATACGTATATACTTTCTATGGGCGCTGATGGATTAAAGAAAGTAAGTGAGATGGCAGTGCTTAATGCAAATTACATGAAAAGCAGATTAAAAGACTATTATTATTTGCCAATCACAAAAGTTTGCAAGCATGAATTTGTATTAGGTGGTTTAGAGGAGGGACTTAGTGAAGTAACTACATTAGATGTTGCCAAGAGGCTTTTAGATTTTGGATATCATCCACCTACTATATATTTCCCTACAATTATAGATAATGCAATTATGATAGAACCTACAGAAACAGAAAGCCTTGATACAATGGATGCTTTTATTGAAGTTATGATAAATATTTCAAAGGAGGCAAAGGAGAATCCACAGTTACTTAAAAAGGCACCATATAACACTGTAGTTAGAAGGCTCGATGAGGTTCATGCGGCTAGAAATCCAGTTTTAAAATACACTAAAATGAGTTAGGGGAGCAGTTATGGGATTAACGGGTGAAGCTATTCACATGGTACCTAGTAAAAAGAGATAAAAGAATAAAAAAGATTAGCAGTCTACGAAACTGCTAATTTTTTTTGGATATAGATGGGGACGGTTAACAATTAATGAAATAATGATATAGTTATTATCAATTTTAATGATGGTGGGGAGGAATGAAAATGAGATTGTTGCTTACAAACGACGATGGTATAAATGCAAAAGGTATATATGCACTAGCAAAAGAGCTTGAAAAAAATCATGAAGTAATTATAGTAGCACCAGATAGTGAAAGAAGTGCATGTGGACATTCAATAACGCTTACAAGGCCACTTATTGTGAGAGAAGTTATGCTGGAGGGGTTAAAATTAAAATCCTATAGCGTAGATGGAACACCTGCGGATTGTGTGAAAATAGCAATAAATGAACTTATTGATGGTGAAATAGATATGGTAGTATCAGGAATCAATAAAGGATTAAATTTAGGCACAGATGTTTTATACTCTGGTACAGTTTCTGCTGCTATTGAAGCAGCTATTTATAAAATACCTTCAATGGCGGTGTCTATGGCTGTTAAGGGAAATATTGAAAATTATGAAGTTGCAGCAAAATATGCTGGAGAAATATTGCTTACAGCTAAAGAGAATAATATTAAGAATGATATAGTATTGAACGTAAATGTTCCATTACTAAACGAAAATGAAATAAAAGGAATAAAAGTATGTAAGATTGGAAGTAGGTTGTATAACAATTGTTATATAAAAACTACTTTAGAAAACAATGATACTCAGTATCAAATTAATGGTGAACTAAAAGATATTCATGATGAATATTCCGATACATTATATTTTAAAGAGGGGTACGTTACTGTAACGCCACTTCATTATGATTTAACTAATTTTAAAATATTAAAGGATGTTAGTGAATGGTTTTAAAATAATAATTGAGCTTTGGGGTGCTGGTAATCTATCAGCATCCTTTTAGTTGGGAAAATAGTTAGGGACGGTTAACAACTAATCAGCTTCTGATAAAATATATAATTTGTTTATAACGGCTTGTACTTATTATTTAATGATTACATTAAGTAGTTATTAATTCTATGGTTTTCATGTATACTATTACTGAAATATTATATTTACATGTGCTTGTCTACTTCATTTAATACTTAAACTCAATTTATTATAAATCCTAAATTTAAATTTAGGTTTTAGATAAATACATTACTATTAAGCATAAAAACTAAGGAAATCTGTAAAAATATTCTCGTATTTTTCTTCTGACTCGATTAGTTCTATCCCAATATTACATAATTTTGATACTCTAGCTTGTGTAATATTGCCAAGTATACTGCATATATTCCTAGAATTTAAATTGCATAGGCTCCTCATTAGAACTACTGTTAATGCTTTTGCTTTTAGAATCTTTCTACTGTATTTTATATGAAGATAAACTTTTGATACATTCATTTTTGACGCTATGAATTTTATTATATCTTCAGATTTAAAGTTTCTTACAAGTATTTTTCTTTCGCTTTTATATTCCGTTTTTTCACCAATGAACTCAATTTCATCCAGGGTTTTCTCTTCATTGCAGCCCAAAATAAGGTTAGAGTAATTTTTTATTGAATTTTCAAGACCAATTCCAAAAAAACTCATAACAAATCCGTAATCAACTATATTAAACTGATCCCTTCTTTTTCCTATGTATATTGCTAAACTGGAAAATGCATATTTTTCAGGACAATCCTTGTATTCCCGTATATCAGTAGGATTGTTATGTATATATAGGGATAAAGTCTTTAAATATCTTTCGTTTTTAATTATTAAGCTCTTAAATCTATCTTTAAAAAGATGGCCATCTCTTTTATGTTTTTTATTAAAATACATTGCATAGGAAAAATTTATTCCGTGCATTACCTTTGATATATCTGCTCCGTTAGCATCGATTATTAAATGTGAGTGGTTATCCATTAGGCAGTACCCATAAAGCTTGAAATCATAAAGATTTTTATACTTTTTTATCAGGGATAAATATTTTTCCTTATCCTCAGAATCCTTGAACAAATCCACTTCGCTGATGCTTTTACACATAATATGGTATATAGATTCTCCACTTTTTAGTCTAAATGTTCTTGAGATAAAAACACGCCCCTTCTTATAAATTCTTGTCTAAATTCTTGCCTAAATAATGAAATGATATTCAAATTTTTAAGGTAATTGTTTAAATAGTTGTTAACCGTCCCTATTCCTTTGGCGAAAGTGTTGACAAGTTATTAAGTGTGACATATAATATGAATAATGGTTCATATGTTCATATGAAGGGGGAAACTAAATGGGAAAAGATATTGAAATTTGTAATTGTTCTACTATACACGAAGATGTGGTGGAGAAAGTAAGAAAATTAATTCCACAGGAAGAAACATTGTATGACCTTGCAGAGCTTTTTAAGGTTTTTGGAGATAGTACTAGAATTAAAATTCTTTGTGTATTATTTGAAAGTGAGATGTGTGTTTGTGATATAGCAGCTCTTCTTAATATGACGCAATCAGCTATTTCACATCAACTGCGTGTACTTAAAAATGCTAGGCTTGTTAAATATAGAAAAGCAGGTAAGGTTGTCTATTATTCTTTGGATGACGAGCATGTTAAACAAATTTTTGATCAAGGACTTATACACATAAAAGAATTTAGATAATATTCTATTATATAAATCAAAAATTATAATTTGAAAAGACATAAAAATCATCAAAGCGAGGTGGAAAAAATGAATAATACAATAAAGACAGAATTCATTTTACAAGGGTTAGGTTGTGCTAATTGTGCCAGCAAAATTGAATATCAGTGTAAAAAAATAGATGGAGTATTAGATGCAAGTGTAAATTTTGTAAATGAAAAATTAGTCATTCAATCAGAAGGTGAAGATAAAATATTAACGATTACGGAGGAAATTAAGAAAATAGTTAAAAAAATAGAACCTGATGTTGTGGTTATAGAAAACAAAGCAAATAGATCTAAACATGATGAAAAGGGTCACAACCATAGTAATGAAGAAGAAGGAAATAATAAAAGTAAATTTATTCGTTTTTCTATTGGGATAGTATTTTTCACTATAGCAATTATATTTAAACTAGATTACTTAGTGGAATTTGCTTTATTTTTTATAAGTTATTTGTTAATTGGTGGGCCAGTGCTTTTTGTAGCAGTACGCAATATATTAAGAGGTCAAGTATTTGATGAGAATTTCTTAATGGCACTAGCTACAGTGGGTGCGTTTTCTATTGGTGAATTTGCAGAAGGTGTAGGGGTTATGCTTTTTTATCAAATAGGGGAATTTTTTCAAGATGTAGCTGTAAATAAATCAAGAAAATCTATAACAGCATTAATGGATATAAGACCAGATTATGCAAATAAGAAAGTAAGTGGTGAATTTATTAAAGTAGATCCAGAAGAAGTACAAATTGGAGATATTATAATAGTAAAGCCAGGCGAAAAAGTACCTTTAGATGGTATAGTTATTGAAGGCAAGTCACTATTAGATACAGCTGCCTTAACTGGTGAATCTGCCCCAAGGGGAGTCAAGACTGGTGACGAAATTCTAGCAGGTTGTATAAATAAGAATGGACTATTAACTATAGAAGTTGCGCGGGAATTTGGACAATCATCTTTAGCGAAAATTTTGGATTTAGTACAGAATGCTAGCAATAAAAAAGCTCCAACTGAAAACTTTATAACAAAGTTTGCAAGATATTACACGCCGATTGTTGTTGCATGCGCAACTGCTGTTGCTATATTGCCACCTCTTTTAATACCTGGAGCTACATTTTCACAGTGGATATATAGGGCGTTGGTATTTTTAGTAGTATCTTGTCCTTGTGCACTAGTAATATCAATTCCACTTGGGTTTTTCGGCGGAATAGGAGGTGCATCTAAAAGCGGTATTTTGGTTAAAGGTGGAAATTACCTCGAGGCATTAAATAGTGTTGAAGTTGTGGTTTTTGATAAGACAGGAACATTAACTAAAGGAGTATTTAAGGTTACAGAAATGCATACAGAAAATGAAATAAGTAGTGAAGAGTTACTAGAATATGCTGCGTTTACAGAAAGTTATTCAAACCATCCTATTGCAACATCTATAGTAAAAGCTTATGGTAAAGATATAAGCAAAGATGATATTAGTGATTTTTACGAAATAGCTGGAAAAGGCATTAAAGCTAAAGTTAAAGGTAAATATGTATTAGCAGGTAATTCAAAACTTATGGATAGTGAAAATATTGCATATACTAAATCTGAAAGTGTGGGTACCGTAATATATGTTGCTATAACCAAGAAATATGCAGGCAGTATTGTAATTTCTGATGAGATAAAAGAAGATTCCATTGACGCTATAAATAGTCTGAAGGCCATGGGCGTTAAAAAAATAGTGATGCTTACTGGTGACAACAAAGATATAGCTTTAAGTATTGGAGAAAGCTTAGGGGTAGATGAGGTTTATTCAGAACTTCTTCCACACGAGAAGGTTGAAAAATTAGAAGAAATAGATAGGCAAAAGTCATCTAAAGGTAAGATAGTTTTTGTAGGGGATGGCATTAATGATGCGCCAGTTCTTGCAAGAGCTGACATAGGAATAGCAATGGGTGGAGTAGGTTCTGATGCAGCAATAGAAGCTGCTGATATAGTAATAATGACTGATGAACCTTCAAAAATAGCAGAAGCCATTAAGATTGCTAAAAAAACTAAAAAAATCGTTATGCAAAATATAGTATTTGCTCTAAGTGTAAAAATAGTAATTTTGATATTGGCGGTTTTTGGAATTTCAACTATGTGGGAAGCTGTTTTTGGTGATGTTGGGGTCGCTCTAATTGCAGTGTTAAATTCTATGAGGGCAATGAAGATTGAAAGCTAAAAACAAACCACCTATACTAGATATTAGCTAGTATAGGTGGTTTATTATAAATCATGTGTATTTAATCAATTTAATTACATTAAATTAAAGTTTTTTAATTCTTCATTAGAGTATAATAAATTATAACAATAAGTTATTATATCACTTCTTTTAATTATTCCTATAAAAACATCATTATCATCTACAACTGGAACAAAATTTTGATTTTTTGCTAAAAAAATCAAGTCCTCTATGTCTGCATTAATTAATACAGATTTGTTGTATATGCGTCTTGGAATATCTTTAATTAAAATATCATTTGTATTAATAATACTTAAATTTGGAGTGTTTTTTAGTTTCCATAATAAATCACCTTCAGTTAAAGTACCAACATAATGTCCCTTTTCATTTATAAGGGGTATAGCCGTATATCTGTGGTACTCCATACGTTCTAAAGCTTGCCTCATTGTAGAACTGGGTGTTTCATAAACAACTTCATTTTTAGGCGTAAGGAAAAAAGCTATGTTCATATTTAACCATCCTTTAGAGAATTATATTTTTCTGACAAAATATCTAACAATACCATTATAACATATATTTTACATTTATTTGTTAATAATATATTAAATCATCGATTAGCCATTTATATAATAAGTTGATAATATAGCTTTTGGTATATTATAATAGATACAAGAATATTTTCCGTAATAGGTTATTATCGTATTGTACTGACATTTATAAAGTATTGATTAAATAATCAAGGAGTGAGCGTATGAACAATTTTTCATCAATTGATGAATATAAAAAAGCCAGTAAATTAGCTAAATTAAGATATTACACAGATATAGCAAAAGGAAATTCTGGCCATATTTTATCCTTAGATAGTATTTTGAAAAAAGTAGACATAGTAGCAGAGGTGCCACTTGGAATCAAGAGTATTCCATTAAAAAAGATACTGGGAACTTATTTTTATACAAGGAGTAGAGATTTTGCAATGAACTTTCTTCCGCTGGCTAGTGAGGACAGTGAGTTTTCTATGAAATGGCAAGCACTCTATGCTCATCATATTAATGAAGGAATAAGAGACCCTGTAAAAATCTATGAGTACATGAATGACTTCTATGTTATGGAGGGAAATAAGCGGGTAAGTGTACTAAATTATGTTGATGCTTATTCAATAGAGGGAGAGGTTACTAGACTAGTTCCTAAAAGAGATGAGAGGGATTTAAATAACATAATTTACTATGAATTTTTGGAGTTTAATAATAAGACTGGGATAAATGATGTTTGGTTTACGAAGGAAGGCAAGTTCACAGAGCTTGGTAAGTATTTAGATGAATATGATCCAAAACTTGATCTTTTTCCTGATAAATACCAGCATTTTTTGAAAAATGTTTATTCACCATTTAGGAACACATTTTATGAATTAGGTGGCGAAAAATTGGATATTACCACTGGAGATGCGTTATTAGAATATATAAGAATCTATGGTATTTCAGATGAATTTAAAGAAACAAAGAGAAAATCAAGAGTTCATAAGTTTTTAGAAGAACTTAGAATACTTTCAAAAAATAATGCGGTAGATATTCAAACAGAACCTTTCGATGTTCGCAGAAAAAATGTAATTACCTCATTTACAAATTTAGTTGTACCTCATAAAAAATTAAGGGTGGCTTTTGTTTTTGAAAAAACTATCAAGTCCTCAGGTTGGAGCTATGTTCATAATATAGGAAGAGTATATGCACAGAAGCAATTAGAAGGTGAAGTAGAGACATTTGTAATAAATAATTTTCAAACTGATGGTGATGGTTACGAGGTATTAAGAGGTTTATGTGAAGAAGATTACGATATTATTTTTACTACATGTCCATCGTATCTTAATACAACTCTTAGAGCCGCTTTAAAGTATGATAATATTAAGTTTTTCAACTGTTCTCCAGTAAAGGCTTATAGAAATGTAAGTACATATTTTGGGCGCTCTCATGAACCAAGGTTTTTATTGGGGCTTATTGCAGGGGCTATTACTAAAACAAACATTATAGGATATATAGATATGTATAGTGAAACTGAAATTATAACAGGAATCAATGCTTTTGCATTAGGCGTTAAAACTGTAAATCCAAATGCAAAAGTTATAATTTCATGGCTTAATGAGCCGGGTGATATGGAGCATTCCAAAGAATTAATTCAAGGACTTAAAAAGAGTGGTGCAGATCTTATAATGCAAAATGATCTGATAGCTTTAGGCAAGGGATCAAGAGACTTTGGACTATATTCACTAAAATATAGTCCAAAAGAGAAAAAATGGGCACCTGATGTAAACTATGGTTTAATTACATGGGACTGGGGACAGTTTTACGAGAAAATACTTAGAAACATAGTAAATGGCAGTTTTAAAGGTATATTTAGTACCGAATCTAAACGTGTAAGCTTTTGGTGGGGTATGGACTCAGGCCTTGTGGATATTATATATTCAAAACATAATGTGCCAATCCAAACTCAAAAGTTAGTAGATATTATGAGAGAATTAATTATCGAAAATAGACATCATACCTTCGTAGGTCCAATTTATGACACTGAGGGTGAACTTAGGATAAGTGACGGTGACATAGGAAACTATGAGGATATGTTATATATGGATTGGTTTGTAGATAATGTAATAGGTGAAATTCCTAGAATAGATTAAAATATTCAAAAGATGAGAAGGTGATTAACGTTAAGGTTTTATTAGTTTCAGATGTTGAAGATAGTTATATTTGGGATCATTTTGACCATGAAAGATTTAAAGATATTGAGCTTGTAATATCTTGTGGAGATTTAAAAGCAGATTATTTGGAATATATAGCTGACATGATTAAGGCCCCCGTACTTTATGTTAATGGCAATCACGATACTAAGTATTTAGAAAAACCACCAGGTGGATGTATTCCAATTGATGATAAGATTTATGTTTATAAAAAAATTAGAATATTGGGTCTTGGTGGATCTATAGACTATAATAAAGGCGTTTTTCAGTATTCTCAAAAGCAAATGTACAAAAGAGTTTCAAAGCTAAAATTATCTCTATGGAAGAATAAAGGATTTGATATATTAGTAACCCATTCACCAGCAAAAGGTATTGGGGATGGGAAAGATATATGTCATCAGGGATTTGAAGCATTTGTGGATCTCTTAAATAAATATTCTCCAAGATATTTTTTTTATGGTCACCAGCATTTAGAATATGGCAATGGTGCAAGAAAAATGATTTATAACACAACCATTACTACAAATGCATTTAAGTATCATATTATTGAAATCTAAAAAGAAACCCATGGGTAATGGGTTTCTTTAGATTAAGTATTTTAGTTTATATAGAGGTGGTTATTTTCTTGCGTTTAAGGAAATCCCACTTAGTCTCTGTTGTTATAATCGCTATAAATATAGTTAAAGAGCCTAAAAGCATTTTTGATGTAAATATTTCATTAAGTATTATAACAGATAAAATAGAACCAATAACGGATTCTAAACATAGAATAATGGCTGCATGAGTAGAGGTTGTATATTTTTGTGCAACATTTTGTATAATAAATGCAATCATTGTACTAAAGATTGCTAAGTAACCAATCGCAAATATTGCATCGGAATTTATAGCTTGTGGTATTGGTTCGTATATTAAAGCAGCTATAATTGAGAACACTGCGGCGGCGCCTAACTGTATTATTACAAGGGATATAGCATCGACTTTTTCAATAAAAAAACCAACAGAAACTATATGAGCTGCAAAAAATACTGCGCATAGTAAGGTTAAACTGTCTCCAAGGCCAATATGTATACCTCCATCTAAGGTTAACATTCCTATTCCAATAAAGCATAGAAAAGCAGATACTAATGAATATGAGTCTGGTCTCCTTTTGCTAATTACCCAATAAAGAAAGGGTACAATAACTACATTAGTTCCAGTTAAAAAAGCATTTTTGCCAGCAGTTGTATATTTCATACCCACAGTTTGGGCTGCAAACCCTAAAAATAATAGAAGCCCAACAAAAGTTCCAACCTTCAACTCATTTATAGTAATGTTTTTAATTTTCTTTCTAAAAACTACTAGCATGATTATTACGGAAATACCAAAACGCATTGCCATAATATAAAAAGGTGTAACGCTATCTAAAGCTCCTTTTACAGCTATAAACCCTCCGCCCCACATGATTGCAACTAATAGTAAGGACATATCAGCCAAGATACTCTTTTTTTTGTCAATATTTTTCACGGTTAGCACTCCTTTAAAATGTTAGTCCTATATGATAAAGAAATCTTTTTCTACGCTTAGATCTATAAAGTTTGAATCGATAGATATAAGGGGTCTTGAAATATTATTTGGGTCTATTTTAATTATCTTGCCAATGGAACCATTATTAAGAGTTACAAATTCACCGGTGTAGTAATTTAACATTTGTGTTATGAAGGTAGTGAGGTAATTATAATCAAATAAACTAATACAATCATGTTTCATAAATTCTAACACCTTAAGTGGATTTTGTTTTTTCCTATAGACTTTGTCAGAGGTCATAGCATCAAACATTTCTGTAATTCCTATAATTTTTGCGAAATCATTAATTTTATCTTCTTTTAAACCAAAGGGATAGCCTGAACCATCTAAACGTTCATGATGCATAAGTACACCGAGTCCTACAGACTCATCTAAATAAGGGATATTTCGTACAAGGTCATAGGAGTAAATTGAATGCTTTTTAATTTCCTTGAACTCCGACTTTGTAAGAGTTGAAGGTTTATTTAATACATTTTGATTGACTTTTGTTTTACCTATATCATGAAGAAAAGCTGAATATGTCAAAAGTGTTATTTCTTTTTTAGGGAAATTAAGCCACTTAGCTAGCATAGAACTTAAAAGAGCAACGTTTACACAATGGTGTATAAGATATTCATCTATATTAGCAGAATTTGTTATAGTCGTTAATATAGCACCATAATCATTAAGATTATCTAAAATTTCTTTTGACATAGACCTTATTTCTGTTAAGTCTAGTTCAGTGCTAGTTTCTATGCTATTTAAAAAATTACCAATATTTTTCGAAAAACGATTTAGTACAATTTCGGTTTGAATTAAATTTTCATGTCTTGAAATTTGTGAACTAGGTATGTTGACTTCATCACCATCATAAACGTTTATAGTATTTAATGGATAGAATTCTACAATTTTCTTTATCATAGAATCATTCAATGAAATTTCCTTCGTAACTAAAGTTAAACCGTTTATTATTAAATCTTCTGATAAAATCATACCTGGTTTTAATTCGTAAATGTTTATGTTTTTAACTTTTGTTTTCATAGAAGCAACCCCCTCAAAAAAAAATTTGCGGCTTTTGTTAACTTTTAAATGTGTCAGTTTATATTTAAAAGGTTAGTAATTTTATCTTACCATAAAAACAAATATTATCCTATCAATATAAAGATTAAATCCTATCGTATTTTTAGAAGATAGTAAGATCTTATTTAATTGACATTTGTAATTAATATATTTATAATTAAATCAGAGCAAAACACTAAGAATTCATTAATATAAGACACGTTATAAGGGGAAAATAAGCATATGGAAATATATTTAGATAATAGTGCAACTACAAGGCCTTATGATGAGGTTATTGATGCTGTATGTAATACTATGAAAAATTATTATGGTAATCCATCATCTGCCCATAGTTTAGGGTTTAAGGCAGAGCAAAAACTTAGGGACACAAGAGTAAATATTGCTAAAAGCATAAATGCCAGCAGTGAGGAAATAATATTTACATCAGGAGGAAGTGAGAGCAATAATTTTCTTATAAAGGGCTTTGCTAGGGGCACATCTCATATAATAACATCTAAAATAGAGCATCCAAGCGTAGGCAACACATTTAAGGATTTAGAAGCTTTAGGAGTAATAGTTACCTATATTGATATAGATGAAAGTGGTAGAGTTAATATAGAGGAGCTAATTGATAGTATAACTAAGGATACTCAAATCGTTAGTATAATGCACGTTAATAACGAAGTTGGGGTTATTCAGGACATTGAGCTTATAGGAAAATTAATTAAAGAGAAAAGTAGTAGGGTTAAATTTCATGTAGATGCAGTACAGAGTTATGGTAAACTTAACATAGATGTAAAAAAGTTTAATATTGATTTGTTGTCTACAAGTGCGCATAAAATTCATGGACCTCGGGGAGTTGGTTTTGCTTATATAAGGAAAGGACTCATCCCAAAGAGTTTGATTAGCGGTGGAGGACAAGAAAAAAATTTAAGATCCGGTACAGAAAATCTTGCTGGAATTGTAGGATTTGGAACAGCATCAGAAATTATGCAGAGAAACCAGCATGAGAATTTCAATACTGTTTTGGAGTTAAAGAAATATTTTATAGAAAAATTATTAAAGATAGATAATATAATAATTAATAGTAAAGTAGAAGCACATTTTACCCCCTATATACTAAGTGTTTCATTTATAGGTGTTAAAGGTGAAGTGCTAGTTCATGCTTTAGAAGAAAAAGGCATATATGTGTCTACAGGATCTGCATGTTCTTCAAAAAACCATAAGAGTAGTGAAGTATTAAAGTGCATCGGAAGAAGTATAGAAGAGCAAGGCGGTACTATACGTTTTAGTTTTAGCGAATATAACGGTAAAGATGAAATAGACTTTGTGATAGAAGAATTAGATAAATCACTGGGATTTTTAAGAAAATTTAACAGAAAATAATTTGAACAACACAAATGAGGAGTGAAAAAACATGAGAAAATTGATTTTAGTAAAATTTGCACCTGAAATATTTTTAAAGGGGCTTAACAGAGGAAAATTTGAGAAAAAGCTTAAAGATAATATAAAAAGCGTTTTAACAGAGCTAAATTACGAATTTGTTTTGGACAGTGGAAGATGGTTCATATATTCTGAGCAGATGGACATGATTATACAAAAGGTTAAAAATGTTTTTGGAGTAATGGAGGTTTGCATAGTTACAGAAGTTGAAGCAACACTTGAAAAAATTGAAGAACAAGCCCTTTTGGAAATTAAAGAAAGCTCTTTTAAAACGTTTAAAATAGAAACTAACAGAGCAAATAAAGATTTTACACCAAATTCTATGGATGTAAATAGAAAAGTAGGAGCTTATATATTACATAATAATGAAGAGGTAAGTGTAGATGTACATAATCCAGAGTGCACTATAAATATAGAGATAAGAAAAATGGCGTATATTTATTCCAAAAGAATAAAGGCAGTGGGCGGACTTCCTTATGGAATGAACGGCAGTACTATGCTTATGTTATCAGGAGGTATAGATTCGCCAGTGGCAGGTTACATGATGGCCAGACGTGGAGTAGAGGTGCATGCAGTTTATTATCATAGCCATCCATATACAAGTGAGAGAGCAAAGGATAAGGTAAAACAATTAACTAATATTCTAAAAGAATACACTGGAAAACTAACACTGTATGTAGTTCCATTCACCGAAATTCAAATGCAGATTATAGAAAAGTGTAGAGAAGATGAATTAACAATAATTATGAGAAGATTTATGATGAGACTTGCTTGTGGACTTGCAGAAAAATTTAACATAGATTCAGTATCTACCGGAGAGAGTATAGGGCAAGTAGCTAGCCAAACTATGGAAGGACTTGTGGTAAGCGATGATGTTTCAGATAGGCCAGTTTTTAGACCGCTGGTGGCTATGGATAAAGTTGACATTATTGATGTTTCAAGAAAAATAGAAACTTATGAAACTTCAATTTTACCTTATGAGGATTGTTGTACGATTTTTGTTCCTAAGCATCCTAAAACAAAACCAAGGTTAGTAGAGATAATTAAGTCTGAATCAGTATTAGATATTGATAATTTGGTCCAAAATGCAATAGAAGGAATGGAAGTATACGATTAAATATATTGTAGCTAGAAAACTCACCCTACGTATTAAATTAAAAAAAGTTGTAAAAAACAATAATACGTGATAATATAAATATAGTATGAATAAACAAGTTATTTGTAAGTACTTAATTGTATGTAAAAGTTTACAATGAAAAACTAATTTAATAAAAAAACTGCGTGTTACTGATATAATCAGGCATGAGCAAAAGTCATTTTAGTATAATAGTCACTCTTGGGTGTTATACTATTAGAATGATTTTGCTTATGCCTTTTATTTTTATTAACATGCCACAAAAGAGAGGGGAATATATATGAAAAAAGCTTTTGCTGTTTTACAAAAGGTAGGAAAATCTTTAATGCTACCAGTAGCGCTATTACCGGCTGCAGGATTACTACTTGCATTTGGTAACATGTTTCAAAATCCAGAGTTTTTAGCAAATGTTCCGGTATTTGGTGCAGATTGGTTTCAATTAGTAGCTCAAATTATGGAACAATCCGGAGGTATTATTTTTAGTAACCTTGCATTATTATTTGCAGTAGGGGTTGCTGTAGGACTATCCGATGGTGATGGAGTTGCAGGACTTGCAGCAATAGTTGGGTTCTTAATAATGAACCAAACGCTAGGTATTTTTGCTGGAGTTACTCATGAATTAATAAATAGTGGAGCACATCCAGAGTATGCAAGTGTACTTGGTATACCATCACTTCAAACAGGAGTATTTGGTGGTATTATAATGGGTATAATTGCATCGCAATTATATAAAAAGTATTACAACATTGAATTACCTCCTTATTTAGGATTCTTTCAAGGTAAAAGATTTGTACCTATTGTTACAGCAGTAGTTGCTATCGCAGTTGGTATTGCAATGAGTTTCGTATGGCCTCCAATTCAAAATGGATTAAATGTTTTTTCGAAAAGTATGATAGATGCTAATCCAACACTAGCAGCATTCGTATTTGGTGTAGTGGAGAGATCATTAATTCCATTTGGATTACATCATATTTTCTACAATCCGTTCTGGTATCAATTTGGCGAGTATATAAATAAAGCTGGTGAAGTAGTTAACGGAGATCAACTAATATTTTTCGCTCAGATGAAAGATGGTGTACCATTTACAGCAGGTACGTTTATGACTGGTAAATTCCCATTCATGATGTTTGGACTTCCAGCAGCAGCGCTTGCAATGATTCATGAAGCGAAACCTGAAAAGAAAGTATTTGTAACTGGTATTATGATATCAGCAGCCTTAACTTCTTTCTTAACTGGTATTACAGAACCAATAGAATTCTCATTCTTATTCGTAGCACCATTACTATTTGGAATTCATGCTATATTTGCAGGATTATCCTTTATGACAATGCAACTTCTAAATGTTAAAATAGGAATGACCTTCTCAGGTGGACTTATAGATTTCTTGTTATTTGGTGTAATGCCAAATAGAACAGCTTGGTGGTTAGTAATTCCCGTAGGTTTAGTGTTTGCAGTAGTTTACTACTTCGGATTCCGTTTTGTTATTAGAAAATGGAACCTTAAAACTCCAGGTCGTGAAGACGATGAAATAGAAGATAAAAGCACTGTAAAAACTAATCTTAAAGGTCAAGAACATGCAATAGAAGTATTAAAAGCATTAGGTGGAAAAGAAAACATTACAGATTTAGATGCTTGCATTACTCGTTTACGAGTAAGTGTTAAGGATGTTAAAAATGTAAATAAAGCACAACTCAAGAAACTTGGGGCTGCTGGTGTGCTTGAAGTTGGTAACAGTATTCAGGCAATATTTGGAACAAAAGCAGAGAATATAAAAACAGAAATTAAAGAAGTTATAGATAAGGGTTTAGATAAATAATAATTATAAACCTAAATAATTAAAAAACATTATATAAGCATGTTGCTTGTATAATGTTTTTTTTATTTGCCGGTAGGTTAATGAGAGTATAAAAGGTTGTTAATTATCCCCGAGGTTTCCGAGGGTTTCAAGTGTTATTAATATAAAATACCCTAATTATTCATAAGTGAATAATTAGGGTATTTTTGCCTAGCAAAACTAACTAGATTTTGATTTATGTTTAAAAATATTTAATTTAACAGTAAAATATTTGTCTAAAAATTTATTTACACCTTTGTTTATACAAAACTTATAGATCATAATAGTAATATAGGACCAAATTCCAGCTAGAAACCATCCACCCAAAACATCTGTTGTATAGTGTACACCAAGGTAAACTCTACTAATGCCTACAAAAACTAAATATGTAACTATAAACCCGCAAATCAAATAAGCAACTTTTTTATTTTTCATTCGTTTAAGTATGAAGTAAATAAGTACTATACCAATAGCTGTAGAGATTGAAGAATGACCGCTAGGAAAACCATATCCATGAGATTCAACTAATCTTATTCCTATTGGCCTAGATCTTTTTACTATGTTCTTAAGTATTAAGTTGGTAGCACCGGTAAAGCCGATATTGAATACACAGCAAATAGCTTCCAATTTGTTATTCAATAGATATAATATACTAAAAACCAATAGGCTTATTAAAATCTGAAAAACTGGGTCTGAAGATTTTGAAATAGCAATAAAAAATTTATCCCATCCAATATTCATGGAACTCGTTAAATAATAGGGCATTTTAATTTAACCATCCTCTCTAAATTACATTAAATAATAACCTGTGCCACTAAAAAATGTTCGATAAATAATATACTAGATTTAAATGGAGTCGCAGGATACCTTAATATTATATCAAAAGCTACATTTAATAGATACATATATATTTATTGGGGACAAAAATTTGATATATATCATAAATATTTATTGAAAAACAATAAATATTTATTGATAAATGATTCGCAGTGTAGTATTATTGAAATAGTAGAAAATATTACTGAGGGGGAACATGAAATGAAATATTATGGCAAAATGTCTTTAGCATCACTATTAAAAATATCTTTAGATATTATGGTTATTACAGGTATAATTATCTGTTTTCTAATGTCAAAACAAGCATTAATGGAAAAAGGAGTAGATATGACGGAGGGTAGATTTATTATTACAAATATTTTATTTATCCTAGGGTCAACTTCTATTATATTAATTTTGTTTAACCTTAGAAAAATAGTTAATTCACTAATAAAGGTGACACCTTTTATTAAAGATAATGTACTTTGTTTGAAAAAAATATCTTTATTAAGTTTTATAATCGCAACTTGTTATACTTTGAATTTTTTTATTAATGGTCAATATAAAAACTTTAATATTGCCTATATAGACTCCAGCGGGATACATACTGATATTGAATTTTTAATATTCTTTTTTGTTGGATGTTTTATTCTAATATTATCGGAGGTTTTCAAACAAGCAGTAGAAGTAAAAGAAGAAAATGAATTTACAATATAATGATAAACAACAAGGAGGGTTATTATGGCAATAGTCGTGAACTTAGATGTTATGATGGCGAAAAGAAAAATATCATTGTCTGAACTAGCAATCAGAGTTGGAATAACAAATGCAAATTTATCTATTTTAAAGACTTGCAAAGCAAAGGCTATTAGGTTTAGTACATTAGAATCTATTTGCAGAGAACTTTCTTGTCAACCAGGAGATATTCTTGAATACAGAGAAGAATCTTAAAATTATAGGAGGGAATTTGAATGGGGAAGAGTTATGTTCAAGCTATTATTATAAAAGATAATAGGATTCTTATGGAATTTTGTCATAAAGAAAATATAGATCCAATTAATTTATTTATTAGAGGAGTGGTAAATGAAGAGGAAAGTTCAGATAATGCAATAACTCGTGTGATTACAGAGCAAACTAAGATGCCTTTTAAAGTTGTTTTTAAACTTGACAAGGAGTTAATATCAGATACAGAAACTTATTTAATTAATGTAGATAGTGTTAATGATAATTTTGATTTTTCACCAAAAGAAATTAAGAAATCAGTAGGGGATTTTTATATAGAGAGTCTTCAATGGATTTCACTATCTGAAAAAGAACAATTTCATACAACTAATTTAAATTGTTTAAGGCGGTTAGTTGAAGAATGTATAGAGCGAGGGTATAGTGATAATTGGTTAAAGGCAGTTGAAAATTTAGTGCTTTCACATCCGAATAAGTATTATAATATACAACTATTAAAGAAAAAACGTATAAGAGAAGTAAAAAACATAGATTCTCAAATTAGTATGAAGGAAAAAATCTATACTATAGGAATTGCGTTTATTTTAGGAATAATTTATGATATTTTTTTTACTGGTAAAGTGGCTGGTGTTTCTATTCCTATTTTTTATATAATGTTCATGGGTTTTTTCTTGTGGAGTGTTCGGGAAAAGGTTAGTTTTAAGAAAAGTGTAGGATATATTACCATTATTCCAACATTTTTAATAGCAGTAAATTACTGCATTCATTCAAATAGTATTCTAAACTTTTTTAATGGAATTATGCTACTTTTACTTACTATAGTAAGTACAGTATTAATTAGATATGATGGTATAATATGGGGTAGTTTGAATTTCATAAAGAAAGTATTAAACAGAGGTAGTAAAGCTATTTTTGAGAATGCCTACAAGCCATACATGTTTATTAAAGGGAATATAGGAGTAAGAAATAAAAAAGGAATAAGTTCTACAAAGAAAAA
This sequence comes from Clostridium sp., assembly GCA_038040705.1. Taxonomy (GTDB): domain Bacteria; phylum Bacillota; class Clostridia; order Clostridiales; family Clostridiaceae; genus Clostridium_AD. Next base: position 19,136 of record JANZQE010000202.1, read on the forward strand.
TATACTAAGAGGAATACTTATTTCTATACCATTATTAATTATTATTTTAGTATTATTAACATCCTCAGATATGGTATTCAAGGGTTATATAACTAATTTTTCAAGTATATTTGAAAATATAAGTATAGGAGAAATTATAAACCGTTCGGTAATTATAATCATAGTTTTTACAATTATTTTTTCATATATATGGAGTTTCAAATATAGCTGTTATGAGTATGAAAATAAAAAGATGAGTATGAAGTGGGAACCAGTTACTATGTTAACAATTATTTTTATGATTAATGTAGTATATCTATTATTTTCAATAGTACAGTTTTCCTATCTTTATGGAGGTGGAAATAACTTTCTTTCACATGATTTCACATACTCTGAATATGCAAGAAAAGGATTCTTTGAGCTTGTGGCTGTAACAATAATTAATTTTACTATATTAATTAGCAGTATGAAATTCATCAAAAAAGATAATAAGACAGTAAATACAATATGCAATATATTTTTAACCACACTTGTAGCATTCACTCTCAATATGTTATTTTCAGCTCATTATAAGATGTCACTATATGAACAGACCTATGGATTTACTTATTTAAGAATTTTCGTTCATTTATTTATGCTTATGTTATTTATTTTATTTATAGTAGCCCTAATTGGAATTTGGAATAGAAAAATGCCACTTAATAAAATTCTAATGGTAATTGTTTTGAGTATGTTTGTAATATTAAACTATATTAATGTAGACAAAATCATAGCAAAGGAGAATATAGATATATATTATAAGACCCAAAAGATTGATGTGCAATATTTAAGCAATTTATCATATGATGCTATTCCAGAGATATTAAAGTTAAAAGACGATTCAAACCTTGATGTAGCTAGACAAGTAAACAGTTATTTGAATGACGTGAAGAAAGAGTTAAGCGAAGAGCATTCTTGGTATGAATTTAACTATTCTAAATATAAAGCTAGAAAAATATTGGATCAAAATTAAAGTAATAATTACAGTATTAGAGGGGATGTAAGATGAAACAAAAAATAAGAATGAACTTATTAGGAGTTTATGATTTAATTGTAGCATATGGTGCTATTTCTACAGGAATAAGTATGATAAGTTCTAACGCGGGTATATTTACTGAATATCCAAATGAATGGTTAAATAAAGTTCCTTTTGAAAGCTGGGTTATTCCTGGCATTATTGTAATGGTATTGTTTGGACTCGGAAATATTATAGCGGCAATCTTTAGCTTTAGAAAAGGAAATAGTAAATCATGGGTTGTGTCTGCTATAATGGGTGTGATGTTCTTTCTAAGTCTTATTGCTCAAGTAATAATTCTAGAAGAAACATATTTAGCAACTGTGGTATTTATGATTTTTAGTATAATTCAGTTATGCTTATGTTGGTATGTTTTTAATGGTTACAGAAAAAATATAATGAGCTAATATTTGTTCTTGATACAAAACTACTTTCAGTAATTAAACATATGAGGAGGAAATAAGGTGGAGGAAAACATTAGATTTGAAATAATAACTAAAGATAGATTAGGAATAACTGTAATAATATTAGAAAAAATATACCGAGCAGCAATAAATCTACTTTCTGTGGAAGTGTTTCCTAAAAAAATTTGTGTAAAAATGCAAAATATGAATGATAACAACAAAGAAGCATTAAAAAGCCAACTTTGTGAAATAGAAGATGTTGTTATGGTTAATGAAATTAACTTACTTAATTATGAGGAAAATGAAAGAAAACTTTTGGCTATTTTAGATTCAGTAGATGAAGGTATAATGGTTATAAATAAAAAATTCGAAATAGATATCTTCAATAACTATTGTGAGAAAGTATTTCACTTAAAAAAAGAAGATGCTATAGGTACAGATATTAGACAATTAATAGGTGGGGATGCCCCAGCTGTTAAACTTATAAATAGTGGCGTAAAATATGATAACGTAGAAGTTAATATAAAAACAGAAAGAGGGGAAATACATTACCTAACTACAGGCAGACCTGTCATAGATGATAATAATATTACCATAGGGGCAGTTGCGTCTATTAAGGATATGCATAAGGCTATAGAACTTGCAAATGTTATTTCTGGAACTACAGAAGGTGCATTTAAAGAAATTATAGGAAGTAGCAGTAAGATTGAGATGGTGAAAAAAATAGTTGAAACCGTAGCAAAGAGCGATTCTACTTTACTCTTTAGAGGAGAAAGTGGAACGGGTAAAGAGCTATTTGCAAAGGCAACTCAGAGATTAAGTAAAAGGAAAAATAAACCCTTTATAACTATAAGTTGTGCTGCTATTCCAGATAATTTAATAGAAAGTGAACTTTTTGGATATGAAAAGGGTAGCTTTACAGGGGCAATGAATAGCGGAAAAGAAGGGATTTTTAAAGAGGCTGACGGTGGAACTTTGTTTTTAGATGAAATAGGCGAATTATCTATGGTCATACAGGCAAAGCTTTTAAGAGTTCTTCAAGAAGGAGTTATTAGAAAGATTGGTAGTACAAAAGAAGAAAATGTAGATGTAAGAATAATGGCGGCTACAAATAGAAATCTAGAAGAGATGATCCAGCATGGAAAATTTAGAGAAGATTTATATTATAGATTGAATGTTATTCCAATAATTATTCCTCCGCTAAGAGACAGACTTTCGGATATTTCATCATTAGTTAATTTATTTATTCTTAAATTTAATAGGAAATTAAATAAGGAAATAAAAGGAGCAGAACTTTCGTTTATAAATAAATTGCTTGAGTATAATTGGCCAGGTAATATAAGAGAACTGCAAAACGTAATTGAGAGGGCTATGAATTTGTGTGATGGGCAATTTATAACCTTACAGAACCATATTATAGATATAGGGATAGTAAGTAATGATCATATTAAAATTGATTTGCATGAGAATAAATCTTTAAAACTTAAAGAAGTGGTGGAGATTTGTGAAAAACAGGCTATAGTAACAGCTCTTTCGAAAAATCAAAGTTTGAGAAAAACGGCAAAGGATTTAGGGGTTTCGCACACTACTATTATAAATAAAATAAAGAAATATAAGATACATGATTGCTAGTTATGATTAAAATTGTAAATAATACTTTCCATATGGAACGTATTATTTACAATTTTAATTCGTTAATGGTTATAAAAAATTCCAGTCTATTATATATAACATAAGCGTGGGTAGTTATACTAGTTTAGTACTAAATGGCACCATAATTGCTTGTATATTTATTATTAAGAAGTAATAAATTTAGGGGGAGTTAAAATGGATAGAGAACATTTACTTAATAGTGGATTCGCAACTAAAGCAATACATGGTGGAAATAAAAAGGATCAATACGGTTCACTAGCTACTCCGATACATCAAACAGCTACCTTTATTTTTGATTCAGCTGAGCAAGGTGGAAAAAGATTTGCAGGAGAAGAAGAGGGTTATATTTACACAAGGCTCGGAAACCCTACAAATACAACTTTAGAAGAAAAATTGGCAATGCTTGAAGGCGGAGAAGCATGTATGTCTATGGCGTCAGGCATAGGAGCTATATCGTCAACTATGTGGACTGCTTTAAAGGCTGGGGATCATGTAATTTCAGCGCAAACTATTTATGGCTGTACTCATGCATTTTTAAGTCATGGTAGATAATACATTCAGCACGCCATACATACAAAGACCATTAGAACTAGGTGCAGACGTTGTAGTTCACTCTGGAACTAAATTTTTAAATGGACATGGTGACGTAATTGCTGGTTTTGCTGTTGGATCTAAAGCATTTATTGATCAAGTTAGATTATTT
>JANZQE010000203.1:0-6180 GCA_038040705.1 Clostridium sp.
TCAAGTAGAAATCCATTTTCAACTTCTGGGATTATTTCAAAAGCATGACCAAGTCCCATTTGTTCTTCCGGAATTCCAGCAACCAATGCAAATTGTTCATTTATGAATTGAGAAGCAAGTACAGTATGAGCTTCTTCTACTGCATCTGATGTAGTTAAATAATTATCTTCTCCAGTATTTATTATAACTCCAGCAAATCCATTTATTATTCTTGAAAAATATTGATCAACTATAGTTCTTTGCATGTTTATATCTCTGAAAAGGATTCCATATAATGCATCATTAAGCATTACGTCTAGTCTTTCTATAGCTCCCATAGCAGCTATTTCAGGCATACATAATCCAGAACAGTAATTGCAAAGCCTTATATATCTTCCAAGTTCTTCGCCTACTTCATCAAGTGCTGATCTCATAAGCCTGAAGTTTTCTTGTGTTGCAAGCGTTCCGCCAGTACCTTCTGTTGTAGCTCCGTAGGGAACGAAGTCTAGTAAACTTTGCCCAGTACTTCTTATAACAGCTATTACATCTGCACCTTGCTTTGCAGCTGCTAATGCTTGGGTTATATCTTCGTGAATATTACCTGTAGCAACTATTGCATAAAGTAGTGGTCCACTCTTATCACCGAACTTTTCAAGGTATGATTCTCTCTTACCTCTATTTTCACTGATTTTAGTAACCATAGCTTTAGCTACTTTATCTACAGCCATTTTGATTTCGAATTCATCATGCATAGGAAGTTTAGTTAAATCTATTTCACCTTTTGCTACTTTGACCGCAATTTCTTGTGGGGAAAGACCAGTTTCAACCATAGCATTTCCTATAAACATTGAAGCACCCAGTGCTAATCCATTACCATTTTTAATGTTATCCACTACTACATTTGGAATCGGTACTCCAGTCTCATCTACCCCATCAATACCTAAAAGTCTACACACAGTTCTTTCTACTGTTACTGTTGTATGTATGTCAATAAATTCTTGAGTGTCTTTTGCTATGTTTTTAGCTGATTGCCTAGCTTTTTCAACCACAGCCCAATTTAAATTTAATTTGCTTTCCATTTTAGTCCTCCTCATTATAAAAACTTTTTGCAATATCTATTATTTCATTTTCAAGACCTAATAATACTGCTATATTAAGCGCATCTTTTGGAACTTCATTTTCTTTTGAAACCTTTTCTAGCTTGTAGTCCATATGTTCTTGTATTATTTCTACAGAATGGGTTTTATTTTCATCTATCTTATATTTCAGAGCATTAAAGTCTACATTTTTAAGTCCCATTACTTGGTAGTGCTCCATATTAGCCTCAACTACTCCGTCATAATGAGTTGAGATTAAGCTAACAGATTGAAATTTACACAAGTATTTAGAAAGAGATTTCACAAGATAGTATCCTTCTTTTGGATTGGTACCCCTTGCAAACTCATCTAATGCTATAAATCCATTCGCTGTTTTTGCACACTCTACCACATCTTTTAACTTTATTATTTCTGCTCCAAATGTACTGAGCCCCTTGGAAATGGATTGCATATCATCTGATACATAATGAATAAAATCTAATATTGGAAATTGTGCTTTTCCTGCGAATACAAAAAAACCCATTTGACCAAGTAGTAAATTCAGAACAATAGTCTTTAGTGTAACACTTTTCCCACCCATATTAGCACCAGTTATAATAGTTGTACCCGCATTTAGATCTATACTAACTGGGGTAAATACTTTATTAGCTTTTTCTAATATCTCATTAATTTTAGGATTAAAGGCACTATCAAGGTTAATTTTCATTTCATCACAAATTTCTGGCCTTGTCCCATTATAAGCTATGGATAAATTCGCTTTAGCAATTAAAAAGTCTAATCTACCTATAGCTTTTATATTCTGGTTTATAATCTTAGTTTCTTTAGAAATTTGAAATGTTAACTCTTTTCTAATCCTTAGTTCCTCTTCTTCTTCCTCAATAACTAAGTCTAACCTTTGCTGTTTTAACTCATTTGTTTTTTCCTGGTTTTTCGAAGTAGTGATTTCTTTTTCCTTTTGTTTTTTCGCATCCCGTACGTATTTCAATGTTTCAGAATATTCATCATAAACGTAAAAAGTAGGTATTCCATTCCCCTGTGGGTCTAGGATAGAAATGATTTCTTCTAAAGAGTTTAGATTGACCTCTCCTATATCAAGATGTAATTTCTCCAATACATTTTTTAATTCTGATACTAATATTGAAAAATATTTAATTTCATATAATTCAACTTCATCTAATGTTTGTGCTTCACTACATCTTTTAATAGAATTTCTAATATCTTTGAGTCTGCAAAATATTCTTCCTATGACATTATACTCTTCAATATGAGAATTCATGGATTTAATTATATTTTCTATGCCATTTAATTCATGGGTTAATTTGTTTTTTTCTGAAGACTTAAACGGCTTAATATTTCTTCTTTCGCTAAGGCCATAAGAGGTAATTATTGAAAGTTTGTCCATAACAAAAGAAAATCCAATTTGATCTCTCTGCTGCTCATCTAAAAACTTCATTTTACTCCCCTCCGATCACATCAAATACAGGTACATTTAAATTATTCCTAAGTCCATCTAAAAACTTATGCTTATCAAATTCATACCCATAAGGTGATTTTGGATTGGATGTAACACATACTATATTAATTTTATTTATTGTTTTTATGACTCCACCTTGTTTTTTAAATTTATAAAAGATGTCCCTAGTCAAAAACACCTTTGTTCCATCTTCAACTAGGAAGATCACTCCTTTATATCCATTTGTGGATGCCATGATATCTTCCAAAAGTTTATCCGAAACTACACCCTTAATAACTACACAGGTTGTATTTCCATTTAAAACCTCAACAATTTCCTTAGAAGATCCTAATGCTGTAAGTACATCTAACATTTTTATAGTATTATCTCTGCGAATAATCCCTATTCTGCCAATGCGCAAAATTTCCCTGGCGAGCTTTAATATGCCCATATCGTTTTCATTTTCTAAGGATAGTAGTTGGGCCGTATACCTGGTTTCTTCTATGACCTTAATCATACTTCTAGACAGTGCTGCCCCAGTTGATAAAATTGTAGCGTCAGTAATTGATTGGGATGCGAAGGTTTTTCTATTAAGGGCACCATCAACAATTACGAGCTGACTTCCAAACCTCTTAAGTTCATCACATATTGAAGTCATATAAGAATTTACGGATGGGCCGCCTAAATCTACGTATCCGTCACTTAATGCTCTGCATATAATTATTTCTCCCATAGGAGTATTAAAACCAGTAGTTTTTAAAATCTCCCTAGTGATATCACTATTAAATAGGCATTGTTTTGCAGTAGCAATTATAGTTCCCTTTTCTATATAAATTTTAGGTTTCGACCTGGCAGTTACTATGTCGCGCTCTTCTCCGTCTCTTCCTATAGAGGTAAGGCCAAGGGATATTCTCCCTCTGGCTTCTCTCAATATATGATTTAATGTGGTTGTTTTTCCTACATTTTTATTCATTCCTATGATAGAAATGCTGTCATATTTTTGAATCATTTCTAAAATCCTAGGCATATTGTGGATATTTTTCATTTTATTCGTTATGTCCTCTTAAATTTCTCTCAAGTCCAACTGGTTCCATAGACATTTGCTGACCATTTAATATACCTGCTACTCCAACTTTATGAACCTCTTTCTTTCCTTCGCATACGGCGCAGTGGCAGTCTGAAGTATAGTTAGTTGCCTGTTCATAAGAAGTTATAACTCCTTCAAAGTTTCTAAGCACTACTTTTTCAGGACTTTGAGATATAATATATGCTGGCATTACTGGAATTTTTCCACCACCGCCTGGAGCATCAACAACGAATGTTGGTATACAGAATCCTGAAGTATGACCTCTTAAACCTTCCATAATTTCTATTCCTTTAGATACTGGTGTTCTAAAGTGTTCAAGTCCCATTGAAAGATCACATTGATAGATGTAGTATGGTCTAACTCTCATTTTAACAAGCTCATGTACGAGCTCCATCATTACATGTGTACAATCATTAACTCCTCTTAAAAGTACTGATTGGTTTCCTAGAGGTATTCCTGCATCCGCCATTCGAGCGCAAGCAAGCTTTGCTTCTTCTGTAACTTCATTTGGATGATTAAAGTGAGTATTCAACCAAATTGGGTGATATTTCTTTAACATATCAACGAGTTTCGGAGTTATCCTTTGTGGAAGAACTACCGGTACTCTTGAACCAAGTCTTATTATTTCAATGTGTGGAATTTCTCTTAATCTTTTGATAATATATTCTAATTTCTCGTCTGAAACAAGCAGGCAATCTCCACCTGATAATAATACATCTCTTACCTCTGGAGTCTCTCTGATGTAATCAATCGCTTTATCTATTCTTTCCATTGGCATATCATTATCGTTTTGTCCAGCAAATCTTCTTCTTGTACAGTGTCTGCAGTACATTGAGCACTGATCAGTTATTAATAGCAATACTCTATCTGGGTATCTATGAGTGAGCCCTGGCACTGGAGAATCTGAATCTTCGTGTAGTGGGTCTAATAAATCAGCATGCGCCTGATGTAATTCAAGCCCTGTTGGTATAGCTTGCTTTCTTATTGGATCATGTGGATCATTAATATCTATCAAAGAAAGGTAGTAAGGAGTTATTGCCATTCTTAATGTTTGAACGCATTTTCTAGCTCCTTCTTCTTCTCCTTCAGTTAATGGTATGTATTTTTTTAGTTCCTCTACCGTTTCAATCCTATTTTTAACTTGCCATTCCCAATCGTTCCACTGTTCATCTGTTACGCCTTTAAATAATTCAAACCTTCTATTAACTTTCATGTAAATCCCTCCATTTAATTTTTTTGATAAATTCTAACCTACGGTGTCATTAAACGTATAATTCTTCAAATACTTTTCTTAATGTTTCATTTTCTCTCAAAACTTCAAGAGTTATCTCTGCATGACCTTTAGTATACCCATTTCCTACAATCATAGCAATATCTTTACCTACACCTTCAGCACCAAGTGCTGCTTTTGTAAAACTTGTAGCCATTGAAAAAAAGTAAACTGTCCCGTCATTTTTCACAGGTAAAATTGTTGACATTTCAGTATTTGGAACGTTAACTATGTTTATTGCTACATCTACTTCGTGCCCATTGTTGTGTGCTAGAGTACTATTCATTACATCAATAGCGTTTCTAGCATCCCCAATAATTATTTGCATTCTTAATCCTAATCTTTCGAGCCTTTTTGCCTCTTCTTCGTTTCTTACAAGCCCTATGACATTTCCTGTTGGTCCTACTCTCTTAACTGCTTCATAGCAGGAAAGCATCCCTGATTTCCCTGCCGCACCTAGTAAAAGAACTGATTGACCTGATTTAACAAGTTTAGCAACTTGAGCCGGCGCTCCTGCAACGTCTAATGCTGCTAATGCTAGATTTTCACTCATATCATTTGGAAGCCTTGAATATAATCCACTTTCAAACAAAATTGCTTTACCTTTTATTACAACTCTATCGATGTCTGGTTTAATATCTATAATTTCATCGATTCTTAAAGGAGTTAATGATAGTGAAACTAGGGAAGCTATTTTATCTCCAACTTTTAAATTTCTATCCTTCAATGCTTCTCCTATTTGTGCAACTGTTCCGATAAGCATTCCACCTGAACCTGTTACAGGATTTTGCATCTTTCCTCTTGCAGCAACTATTTCAATTATTTTAGCTTTTATTTTTTCAAGGTCATGTCCTGCTTCTTCCTCTATTTGAGTAAAGCTAGCTGAGTCTATATTTAAAGCTTGAACATCAATTAAGATTTCATTATCAAATATATTCATATCATTTGAGATTTTAGTTGCTGGTTGTGGTAATACACCTTTTGGCTCAATTACCCTGTGAGTACCGTATTTACATCCTTTATTTATCATGTATTCCTCCTACTATATATCCATTATTTTTAGTTTTTTTGATATGATGAGTTCTGCCCCAGTAAGTGATTTAACCTCTTCAACCGTTGTATCTTTATGAATTTCAGTAAGTACAAGTCCGTCACTCGTAACTTCCATTACGCAAAGTTCCGTGACTATAAGGTTAACTTGTGCTTCTGCTGTTAAAGGTAATGTACATCTCTTTAATATTTTAGGAATCCCTTTAGCTGTATGTTGCATTGCAATTATAACCTTTTTAGCACC
>JANZQE010000204.1:0-5803 GCA_038040705.1 Clostridium sp.
ATCCAATTTATTGGAGACATGGACTATTATATAAGTCCTTATGAAAATAGATTATATGCTTTTGTAGGCAAGCTAAAATATGGTGAAATAAACCCTAACCCTGATGAAGTGGATCACATATTTAAAGTTCCGCTTACATTCGTTTTGGAGAATGAGCCACTGCTTTATAAAATGGAGATAGGTCCTATAAACCAAGAGGGTTTTCCTTTTCATTTAATAAATGGTGGTAAAGAATATAATTTTAGGAAAGGGTATTTAAACGAGTATTTTTATGAGTACAATGGATATATAATATGGGGATTCACAGCCCAAATTATTAAAAGCTTTATTGATGTTCTTAATAAAAAATAAGGTACTAATTAAGACCACCCGGTATACGGGTGGTCTTAATTAGTTAAGTACTTATTTTCATTTGAACGTCAATATCCCCTGTAATATATTTTTGTATCATTCTATTGGCTTTGCTTTGAGAAATTCCAAGTGCTTTTGCAATTTTATATGAACTTCTAAATCGACTATAGGCTTTTAAAATAAATTCTTTCTCTACTAGCTGTAAAGAATCTTCAAGGTGAGGTAATTCTCTAAAATCTTCATTAAGTAAATGATATGGGCTTTGATGAATATAAAGTGGTAGATTATGGGGGCAGGTAATTTTTGTAGAAGCAGTTACCACCATTTGTTCTACAATATGTTGAAGTTCTCGTATATTACCGGGCCAAGAATAATTTATTAACATATCTAAACACTCATCTGAAAATTCACGATTTAAATTATATTTATTATTACATTTTTCTAAGAAATGGGGAATTAGGACTTCTATATCGCAAGGCCTTTCCCGCAGCGAAGGAATTTCAAAATCAATTACTTTTAACCTATAATATAAATCTTCTCTAAATGCTTTTTCGTTAACTAGTTTTAATAAGGATTGGTTTGTAGCAGAAATTATACGGACATTTATGGATTTATTTTCAGTCCCGCCTACAGGAGTAAAACAATGATCTTGGACGAGTTCAAGAAATTTAGGCTGCAAATTTAGAGGGATTTCCCCTACTTCATCTAAAAAGAGAGTGCCACCATCGGCCAGCTCCACTAAACCTAGTTTTCCATTTTTTTGAGCACCTGTAAAAGCTCCAGGAACATATCCGAATAGTTCAGATTCTAGCAGGCTCGGTGATATGGTAGCACAATTTATAGTAATAAAAGGGTTGCTAGCCCTAGAACTTTTTTGATGAATATACTTAGCGAATGCACTTTTACCAGTGCCAGATTCACCTAAAATTAATATAGTAGCATCTATATTTGAGATACGATGTATCATTTCAATAATAGATTTTATTTTATCGCTTTTAAAAATTAGTTTATCCTTTGTGGTTTGTCCTTTTTTTCTCAAAATCTCTACTTCTGCCTTGTATTTCTCCATTTGCTCTTTTGTTTTTTCTAAAGTGTACTTAATTTTCTCGATTTCAGTCATATCTCTACAATTTTCAACTATATATATAATTTCACCAGCCTCATTGAAAACCGGGGTTGCGGTGATAACTAATTTCCTACCAGTAATTGTTTCTTGATCCATTGTAATTTGTATTTTATCCCGAATAACAATTGGGATGGGCGATCGACCACAGTATCCATTATTGAACAGATAAAGAACATTTTTACCCATTATTTCTGAACGTTTCATTCCATAATGTTTTTCAAAGGATTTATTGCAATAAAGAGTTACTCCACTGCCATCCGTTACGAATATTTCATCGTGTGTGGCCTCTAGAATTATTTTATAAAAATCATTATCACTTTTATTAATCAAAGTTAAACACATCCTTTGTTTGTAAGACATTAATAGCGATAGATATCTTTACATGCTTGTACATTTTGGATAAACTAGACATAATTTAAAATAATTATACAATATTCAGAATCTTTGTGCAAGTTATATCAATAACAAGTCAGAAATGACTTGTTATTGATATAGGTTATAAGGCAATGAGAGTGGGAGGGAATAGATAGCTTATGGATAAGTCATAGATGGGTTAAAGTTGAAAATAACAAGTCGTCAGTGACTTGAAACATATACCTTTAATTTAAAATGCAAATTAGAGAGAGAATGGTTTGGCTGTATAACAATGATGTAATGAAATTATGTGAATTAAGTATTGGCATATAAATTGCTACCTTAATAATCAGAAACAATATAGAAACTACGTAGTATTAGTAATAAATAATAGGGAGGTAAAACATGAGTGAAAAACGTGAAATCCTGGAGAAGGTTTACTCTAAAGGGGACATATTTGCATTAGCTTTTGGAGCAATGATTGGATGGGGCTGGGTAATGTTAGCCGGTTACTGGGTTGAGCAAGCTGGATGGCTAGGCGCAGTTATTGCATTTATAATAGGTGGGATAATGTGCGTATTTGTAGGATTATGTTATGCAGAGTTAACGCCTGCATTACCATGTGCTGGTGGAGGATTGGTATTTGCATATAGAGCAATGGGTTATAAGGCTGCATGGGTAACTATATGGTCTACCTGTTTTGCTTATATAGGAGTTGCTGCATGGGAAGGAATTGCTATTTCAACTGCAATTAACTATATATTCCCTGTACCAATGGTGGGATATTTGTGGACTGTTGCTGGTTATGATGTTTATATGTCTTGGTCTGCGATAGGTATGGTCGTAGGATTAGTTATAATTTCGCTAAACCTGAAAGGTGGAAAAAGCGCAGCTTTATTCCAAAACATAGCTACTATTGGACTTACTTTAGTAGGAATAGTTTTCATAGTAGGTGGAATTTCAAAAGGAGATCCAAAGTTTTTAGGAGATGCAGTTAAGAATGGAAATGGAATCATAGCTGTGCTTTTAATGGTACCAGCCATGTATGTAGGCTTTGATGTAATTCCACAATCTGCAGAGGAAATGAACATCCCTAAAAAACAAATAGGGAAAATCCTCATCTTCTCAATTTTGCTTGCTGCTTTCTGGTATGTGGCAATGTGTATTGGTATTGCTCTAGCTGCACCATCGGATATTAGACTTAATGGAGCGGTTCCTGTTGCGGATGCAGCGGCTTTTGTATTCAATAGTTCGATGATGGGTAAGTTTGTAATTTTAGGTGCTTTATGTGGTATCTTGACTAGTTGGAATGGATTTATCATTGGTGGTGCTAGAGTTTTATTTGCAATGGGCAGAGCTAAAATGCTACCACCGGTTTTTGGTAAGGTTCATCCTAAAACTCAAGCGCCATATGCAGCTATAATTCTTATAGGAATTATATGTTTACTATCGCCTTTGCTAGGAAAAAATGCACTAGTTTGGCTTGTTAATGCAAGTTCTTTTGGAATTGTTATAAACTACTTGTTTGTTTGTATATCTTTCGTAGTTCTTAGAAAGAAGGAACCAGATTTAGAAAGACCATTTATTGTTAAACATGACAAAATCATTGGTTATGGTTCAATTGCTATATCTGTGTTTTTTATTTTCCTATATTTGCCGTTTACTGGAGGCGGACTTGTATGGCCTTACGAATGGATTATGATTATTGGTTGGGCAGTTTTGGGTATTATCTTAGCTCTAATGACAAAAAAAGCTTATCCAAATGTCACAAAGAAAGAAAGAGAGCTTTTAATATTTGGTGAGCAATATGCGAGAAAAGACATAGTTTCAGAAAATGTGGGAAAGAGTGGCAATAGCACTTTAGATGTGTAACAAAAATAGCTTATAAAAAACAATAATATAAAGTTAGGAATATAAATAATAACTAAATAATCGAGGAGGAATTTACTATGACACAATTAAGAACTAGTTTACCAAGAGTGAGCACTGCTTTACCGGGACCAAAAGCAAAGGAATTATTAAAGCTTAGAGAGGAAAATGTCCCAGTTGGAGTATCTTATGGAGCACCTGCTTTTATAGAACGTGGAGAAGGCGCAATGTTTGAAGATGTAGATGGAAATGTGATGTTGGATTTTGTTGGTGGAATTGGGGTACTAAATATAGGATATTCTAACCCAGAAGTTGTTGAAGTTGTAAAAGAACAAGTTTCTAAATTCCTTCACTCAAGTATAAATGTAGTGCAATATGAGTGTTACCTACGTTTAGCTGAGAAGTTAAACAGCATTGTTCCAGGGAATTTTAAAAAGAAAACAATGTTTGTAAACAGTGGAGCTGAAGCTGTTGAGAATGCAGTGAAAATTGCACGTAAATATACAGGTAGAACAGAAATAGTTTCATTCACAGGTGGATTTCACGGAAGAACAAGTTTAACTATGGGAATGACAAGCACTATAAAACCATATAAACTTGGGTTTGGACCTTTTGCTCCAGGAATTCATCAAGCAGAATTTCCTTATATTTATCGTAGGCCAGCTGGTGTATCAGAAGAAAATGCAATTCAGTACTACATTGAAAAATTAAAAAACTTCTTCTTAGAGAAAATAAATGTAGAAGATGTTGCAGCGGTAGTTATTGAGCCAGTTCAAGGTGAAGGTGGATTCCTTCCAGTACCAATTGAATACGTAAAAGAGCTTCGTAAAATATGTGATGAAAATGGTATGTTATTAGTATGTGACGAAATACAATCAGGATACTGCAGAACTGGTAGAATGTTTGCTAGTGAGTACTGGGCTGATAATGGAATATACGCAGATATAGTAACTAGTGCAAAATCAATTGCAGCTGGACTACCACTCAGTTCAGTAACTGGTAGAGCAGAAGTTATGGATGCATCTCAAGCTGGTGGAATTGGTGGGACATATGCAGGGAACCCAGTTGCATGCGTATCAGCACTAAAGGTTATTGAAATTTTAGAAAGAGATAATTATGCTGCAAAATCAATGCATATTGCAGAAATAGGTATGAGTAGACTTAATAATATGAAAGAAAAATATAAACTTATCGGAGATGTTAGAGGCCTCGGAGCAATGATGGGTGTTGAGCTTGTTACTGATAGGGTAACAAAAGAACCGGCTAAAAATGAGGTAAAAGCAATAATTAAAGATTGCAACGATAATGGATTAATAATTTTAAATTGTGGTGTTAGGGGAAACACTCTACGATTTTTAATGCCACTATGTATTACAGATGAACAACTAAATGCTGGCCTGGATATAATAGAAAAGGCTATCTCAAAAGTAAGTGCTAAAGCATAGTGAGTTTAAATTTAATATAAAATTTAGGAGGTATTAAGTTATGGAAACTAAAACTTATATTCAACAAGTATTGGAAAATGTTAATAAGAGAAACTCTAATGAACCTGAATTTTTACAAACAGTAGAAGAGGTGTTAGGTTCTTTGGGACCAGTTTTAGATAAACACCCAGAATACATTGAAGCAAACCTTTTAGAAAGATTCTGCGAGCCTGAAAGACAAATTATGTTTAGAGTGCCATGGACAGATGATGCAGGCGTATCACATGTTAATCGTGGTTTTAGAGTGCAATTTAATGGATCTATAGGACCATTTAAAGGTGGTTTAAGATTGCATCCTTCAGTTTATATAGGAATAGTTAAATTCCTAGGGTTTGAACAAACATTGAAGAATTCTTTAACAGGACTTCCAATGGGTGGAGGTAAAGGTGGTTCTGATTTTGATCCTAAAGGAAAATCAGATAATGAAATAATGAGATTCTGCCAAAGCTTTATGACTGAACTTTACAGACACATAGGACCAGATGTTGACGTTCCAGCTGGAGATATTGGTGTTGGTGGAAGAGAAATCGGTTACTTATTTGGACAATATAGGAGAATTAAAGGAAACTTCGAAAATGGAGTTCTTACTGGAAAAGGATTATCATATGGTGGAAGTATA
>JANZQE010000205.1:0-3724 GCA_038040705.1 Clostridium sp.
ATAGTTAAACTAATGCCCCCTCGAGTAGTGCTTTGATATTGTCATTATAAATTCCGTTGAATTGACTTATTGGAAGGGGATTTTCTCCAAATCCAACTTCAAAGGTATAACCAGGTCTTCTATATTTATCTATAAACCAATCCTTATATCCTGCAAAACTTGTAATTCCATAGGTTTCTGCTAATTCATAACCACTTAACCTTGAAAATATCTCACCTATTCTTCTTGCTTCCGCGCTAGCCAAATTCTGATAGTTCCAGTATATTACCTCCCCTTGACTGTGATAGGCTATTACTAATCTAAAATTGTGTTTTCGCGAGAAATCTGCTACGGCTTTAGATTCTGATGCAGATTCTGGCGCGGTACCTGAATATCTTGTAGGTCCAGGTCCAAATACACCATAGGTTTTTTCAGCGTCCTTTGACTTCTGCCACATAGCGTCATAGTTATGATTAAGGTCAACACCCCGAGCATTCGCAGTCCAAGTTCTAGAAAAATCTGTACTCCCATTATTCCACTTAATTAAATCATTGTAGTATGGGTTACTCCTATTTAGACCATTAAGCACTAAGTCAACCCCATCTGGGTTTACCATAGGCATTACGTATATACTACTTTTATTCCATATATCCTGAACATTATATCCTTCTAAAGTTTGACCTGAAGCATAGGCTTTTGAAAAATTTTCAATAAACTTCATTAAGAGCACACTTGTTATCCATTCAATACCGTGATGAGTCCCATTATAAAAAACTTTATTAGGTCCATTGCCTAGTTTTACATAATACAGCTCTTTGCCGAGCTCACTCTTACCTGCACTTGCAACTTGAATAAATGGATATCTAGCTTTTAGTCCCTCTAAATCTCTTTTCATAATATCATAAGTATAATCAATATTTGTATAAACCACATCTAATGAATAGGGAACTATAATTTCGCGCCCTATTTGCAAATTATTAGGATTTATTGAAGGATTAGCAGTAATTATACTTAGAACAGTTGTGCCATACCCCCTTGCTATAAGATATATTGTATCTCGCGGCCTAATTCTATAAATATCATAACCTATTAAGAATCTACTCATAAGCTTATAAGTAACCTCATCTACTACTCCTGTAGGTACTATGCCAAAATATCTTTGGAACTTCTGCACTCCTGCTGCAGTTTTAGGTCCATATATCCCATCGAGTGGCCCTACATCATACCCTATTTTGTTTAGTAATGATTGTATTTCCATCACAGCTGTTCCTCTTGAGCCTATCTTTAGGACTTGCAAATTTACCCTCCTAAAATTTCTTATAGTATTATTATATGAAATTAATACTATAATGTTACATGTTGCATAAAAATAAGCCTAGAGATTTCTCTCTAGGCTTGTTTTTTAAGCTAATCCCCTGGCAACCATTTCAGTAATAGCAAAACTTGCTACATCGTTTGCAAATTTTCCAGGTCCAAAACCTGCATCGTATCCAAGCTCTTTTGCAAGTTCATGAGTTATTCTTGGACCTCCACAAATTAAAACAATTTTATCTCTGATTCCTTCTGCTTCTAATAATTCCACTAAATTTGTAAGGTTTTGGATGTGTACATCTCTTTGAGTAACTGTTTGAGAAACTAAAAGAACATCTGCTTTAAGCTCTATAGCTTTTTTAATAAATTCTTCATTCTCAACTTGACTTCCTAAGTTATAAGCTTCTATCATAGGATACCTCTCAAGGCCATAGTGCCCTGCAAACCCTTTGATGTTCATTACAGCATCTATACCAACTGTATGAGCATCTGTGCCTGTACTAGCTCCAATTATTACAATTTCACGTTTAATGTTTTCACTTATATACTCTCCAACCTCACTCATATCCATTACTTCACCTTCTACTGTTTGAACATGAATTTCTTCATAGTTTACAGTATGCGTTAAAGAACCATAAACCACATAGAAAGTAAATCCACTATCTAATGCGCCATGATGAGCACAGTTTGGGTCTTTAAGTCCCATAGATTTCGCAAGCTGAATTGCAGCTTCCACTCCCCTTTCATTGTCGTTAACTGGAAGTGTAAAGCTCACTTGAACCTTACCATCATTCATAGTATCTCCATAGGGGTTAAGCTTTGTTAAATCTAAATTTTTATCATAATCTTTAACTTCTAATGAATATTGTCCTTCGCTCATTATTCATTCCCTCCTAACATTAACTCTATAAATGGGTTGAAGTAAGTTTTTTCTTTTTCTACAACTCCTGCAAGACCCTTTCCACCAGTGAATGGCCTCTTTATTCCTGCAAATTTCCCTTGCTCAAGTGTGCTGAATAAACCATCTTTTTCAATTTCTCCAATTAAATCTGCGGCTTTATTTAATACTTCGTCCACTCTTGTTTCCATTATGCCACCAGATTTAAAGGTGATTTCAGATCCTAAATCCTTCATAGTTCTAAATATATATTGAGCATTATCTATTGATATCGCTCTGTCTGACATAAATGGTGTGTGTATTGCTTCTGTAATCATTCCAAGTAGATGTAATTTTTGTCCTGTGATAACAGTAACCATGTTGAATAATGAATCTTGTACTTGTCCCTTAAATATATCTCCTGTCTTAAACTTAGTTGGAGGCATATATTTTAGTGGAGCCCTAGGAAATATTTCTCGTGCCATTTGTGCCTGTGCGAGTTCAAGTAAGAAACCATTTTCAACTTCTGGGCTTATTTCAAAAGCATGACCAAGTCCCATTTGTTCTTCTGGAATTCCAGCAACCAATGCAAATTGTTCATTTATGAATTGAGAAGCAAGTACAGTATGAGCTTCTTCTACTGCATCCGATGTAGTTAAATAGTTATCTTCTCCGGTATTTATTATAACTCCAGCAAATCCATTTATTATTCTTGAAAAATATTGATCAACTATGGTTCTTTGCATATTAATATCTCTGAAAAGGATTCCATACAGTGCATCATTAAGCATTACATCTAGTCTTTCTATAGCTCCCATAGCAGCTATTTCAGGCATACATAACCCAGAACAGTAGTTGCAAAGCCTTATATACCTTCCAAGTTCCTCTCCTACTTCATCAAGTGCTAATCTCATAAGTCTGAAGTTTTCTTGGGTTGCTAGAGTCCCCCCCGTACCTTCTGTTGTAGCTCCATAGGGAACGAAGTCAAGTAAACTTTGCCCAGTACTTCTTATAACTGCTATTACATCTGCACCTTGCTTTGCAGCTGCTAATGCTTGGGTTATATCTTCGTGAATATTACCTGTAGCAACTATTGCATAAAGGAGTGGACCAGTCTTATCACCGAATTGTTCAAGGTACGATTCTCTCTTCCCTCTATTTTCGCTAATTTTAGTAACCATAGCTTTAGCTACTTTATTTACAGCCATTTTAATTTCAAATTCATCATGCATAGAAAGTTTAGTTAAATCCATTTCACCTTTAGCTACTTTTTCTGCAATTTCTTGTGGTGAAAGACCAGTTTCAACCATAGCATTCCCTATAAACATCGAAGCACCAAGTGCTAATCCATTACCATTTTTAATATTATCCACTACTATATTTGGAATCGGCACTCCAGTCTCATCTACCCCATCAATACCTAAAAGTCTACACACAGTTCTTTCTACTGTTACTGTAGTATGTATGTCAATAAATTCTTGAGTGTCTTTTGCTATGTTTTTAGCTGATTGCCTAGCTTTTTCAACCACAGCCCAATTTAAATTTAATTTGCTTTCC
>JANZQE010000206.1:0-3131 GCA_038040705.1 Clostridium sp.
TTTGTAGCATCACTATCAGCTGTATCGTCAATTAAAAATAGATTACCAAGTGCATATTTTTTACCATAACTAGAAGCACTACCAAATTTTTGCGGAGCATTCATACCTCGTTGTTCCATATCTACAGCAACTAAAGCAACAGCTTGTATCTCTGTATCGCCATCAGATATAGTAGCTACAGAATTCATGATCAACAAACCAGCTTGCTCTTCAATACTCTCGTTAATAACAACAGTTACATTATGCTCAATTAAATAAGGTTTTAAAGCCTCTAAAATATCTTCAGCAGATCGATAATTGTACTTACCAAACGAGTTAAACTTGCTTTTTTTAGCCTTAAGTTTTGCCTGGATTTGTGATAGTTTTTTGTTTAATTCCATACTATTATAATTACATATTTAGTTAATAATTTACTGCGTAATGATAGCTTAACTTACAGGAAGTCAATCACTTGTGAGTGATCAACGCTCTCTATTAATTTATCTACAGCTTCTTTTTTTATCTCTGATACAGTGACATAATCACGTACTCCTGTTATACCTAGCTTAGCTGCTATCTGCTTAGCTGAATGCTTGTCACAATCTAAACCATAAGACATTCTTAATACTTCAGATTGCTTAGTTGTTAGGTATTTTTTTAATATACTTAGAAGGTATGCATTCAATAAGTGAATGTTATAATCTTCTGATTGATCTTTAACATTACTAGCCCAAGTGCCTTCGTTATCATCATCTTCATTTGAAGCTATTGAATCAATACTTAAAAACATAGAGTTAAAGAACAGTGCTACTAGTTTTTTATCTTGAGGGTTTTTTCTTATCTCATTTAACTTGTGCTCTGGTATTCTTATATCGCCGCGAGCTAGATCAATACGTCTTCTTATAGCTCCTTTTATTCTCTTACTAAAGAATGATTTCAAAGTTTTTTCAATGTCACTAGAGTCATTTAAAACATCCCAGTCTAATCTATCAGCAGCTTTTACAAGACCTTCACATCCACACTGTATAAGATCATTTATACTTAATACTCCTGATGCTTGATCTGATGTTGAAAACTTACGAGCTAGATTTTCTACCAAAGGTATAAACCTTATTATTAATTCATCTCTAGTGTATTCTTTGTAAGGCATCTCTTCAGGCATAGACCTTTTTAAATCATCCTTGTATCTAACGTAGTTTTGTATGTTATACTTTTTCATTGTCTTCTATTTTTTCAAAAGCTTTACAAATTAACTCGTTGTTAGAATAGTATATGTTACCTATACTAAGCATCCATTCATTAAATTGTTCTTTCATATTTGTTGGTTTAATAATTCCTTTTCCTTCTTAAGCTCGTTACTCATGTTTCTATGTATTGTTCTTGAAGAACATGATAAAGCAGATGCTAGTTTATTTACTGTTATCTTACTTTTAAGATCATTTATATCTAACATGCATTGATATATATCATCTTCGTTAACTTGCTTAGATCTACCAATTAACTTACCAACTATACTCATTTTTTCTTCTGGCTTTAAACCTGAAAACTCTTTGAAAATAATTTTACGTTGTTTATTCTTAGGTGGCTCTTCTAAGTCCATCATGCTTACTTCGTATACCATAGTCTTTAATAATTGACTTGATATTGTGAATGTAACAAATCCATTTGATTTATTAGCTATAAACACGCTTAATTTATAAAAGCTATCTTGATCCATTTGAGGGTTTAAATACCATAATACTAACATGTGCCATTTCATAGACTTAAATGTAGTTATCTTAGCTCTACTTCTAAATAACTCATAACATTCATAAGTACCTAGCTCATAGTAACTTCCCCATTTTAAAACCTCTGATGGCTTATCATCAACAGGTCCTCTACGGTATATGATACGTCTACTATTTAAGTAGTCAAGATTTCTTTCGTTTGACATTAGCCCCCTACTATAGTATCTAAGGGTCTATTGTCACAGTTTTCATCACTACAATGCTCTAATGTATAATAAAATACATTTTTTTTATTAAAAAAATCTTGTTGCTGTAGCCTCATATCTTCAAACATCTGTTTAGTTCTACCCATTACTTTAGTTTTTTCTTTAATTCTAGTATTTCATTATTAATTTTAGAAGCTAATAGATAATCTTCATCATTAACAGCTTCTAGCCTGTCATTACGTAGATCAATTATCTTTTTATTTATATACTCTTCATCAGTAAGACCTTTTTTCTCAACTCCATCATAATATGTAGTCGAAGATACATAATTAATTTCAATGTTATTCAGATCTTGCATCTCTTGCATCATCTTATCATCCCAGTCTTGTTGTTTTTTAATCAACTTTTCTAAAACTATAGAAGCTATCTTATCAGCAAGATCATCAATATTTTTTTCAGTCATATTATACTATTTTTTTAAAGTTATAACGTCTTAAAACGTGTGCGTTAATAAATTTACCCTTTGATCTTGATTCGCGTAGACGATCGAAGATGTGACTTGGTACATTGTAATACTCATAAGCTAAACCGCTTTTGTAAGTTAATGTTAATGCACGTGTAACGTGTTGATACACAGCATTGTGTATAGCACTTGAATCTACAATTATACTTTCTGTTAATGTACTCATTTGTTTGGTTTTTTATATAAATATTATCTTACTTTTATTCGTATTAGTTTTGTTTGTAGTTACATAGATCCTTCTATGATTTGGCATTTGTCTTCGTTTTTCCAAGCCCAGCTTTTCTTTAATAGATTAAGTCTTTCAATAACATCTTTAAACCTATCATTTGGAATATCAAAGAATAAATCTAATACTGGATCTATCTTAATCTTTTCTTCTAAAAACTTAACTGTTGTCTTTAAGACTTGTTTTTCATTACTTAGTTTACGTATTTCTTCTTGTAACCTATATATATTATCAGCTTCAAATACATCTGTATCGTTATCTACATCAAAACATTTTTCAAGTCTTAATAGTTTACTGTTGTATTTTCTGTAATGAGGATATTGTTTAACTAAGTGTATAACATTAGAGTGATCCATCTGTTTACCATTAGCTTTAAAGAATTTAGCTATATTTGTCCAACCCATGTTTAGTTTATTTTTTAACACGTAGGCAAGTAAGGATCTGTAGTATACATAATCTCTGTCTCTAGT
>JANZQE010000207.1:0-2678 GCA_038040705.1 Clostridium sp.
AATGCAATTCCAAGCAGATATATTAGGTGTACAAGTTGATAGACCAGAAATAATTGAGACTACCGCACTTGGAGCAGCATATTTAGCGGGACTTGCTGTAGGATATTGGAAAGATAAAGAAGACGTATGTAGCAATTGGGCTCTATCAAAATCTTTTGTATCTAATATGGAAGAAGATAGAAGAAAGGAATTACTTAAAGGATGGCATAAAGCAGTTGGAAGATCTCAGGATTGGGCAGAGTAACTAAAGTGTTTTAAAATATATTAAAATAAATTCTTAAAATTATTTTGGGGGAGGGTTTTACATGTCAATATATTTAGCTGAATTCTTAGGCACCGCAATATTAATTATATTGGGTGATGGTGTAGTTGCAAGTGTAGTACTTAATAAAGGAAAGGCGAAGGATGCTGGGTGGATAGTTATAACATTTGGATGGGCTTTAGCTGTCGGTATGGCTGTGTTTATTTTCGGACCAATATCAGGAGCTCACATTAACCCAGCTGTGACTTTATCTCTAGCTGTAGTAGATAAATTTCCTTGGAGTCAGGTGCCAGGATATATTGTTGCTCAGATGTTAGGTGCATTTGTAGGAGCTTGTATAGTTTATGTGAATTTTAAAAATCATTTTGATGCTACAGATGATGCAGATGCAAAAAGAGCTGTGTTCTGTACAGGTCCAGCTATAAAAGATACTTTTCATAACTTCTTTTCAGAGTTCCTTGGAACTTTCATGTTAGTATTTGCACTTTTAGGCTTTGTAAATACAAAGCTTGCTAATGGATTAAATGGATTCGTAGTAGGGGGTATTATTTTAGCAATTGGTATATCCTTAGGTGGAACAACAGGTTACGCAATTAACCCAGCAAGAGACCTAGGACCAAGAATAGCTCATGCACTGCTTCCAATCAAAGATAAAAAGGGATCTGACTGGTGGTATGCATGGATTCCAGTAGTTGGACCAATATGTGGAGGTGTAGTTGCAGCATTATTTTTCAAAGCCATTTTTTAATAAAGTAAAATAAGCGTAAAAAAGATTTGTGATAAAAGTTAATCACAAGTCTTTTTTATTTGTATATAAATCATACAAAGGCGCAAACTATATGTTATAGGAGGTGCTTTATATGGAAGTAGCTATAATGGGGGCTGGATTGTCTGGACTTTGCTGTGCAATAACCCTTGAAAGGTATGGAATTACACCAACAATTTTCGAGAAAAGAAGTAGGGTAGGAGATAGATTTATTAATGCAGAAGCAATGTTTAGTATCCTGAATAGACCGAATAAAGACTGGGTACCTTACATAGCAGAGAATTATCATATAAATTTAAAACCTATAGTTGAAGTAGATAAATTATTTATACATTCTAAAAATGAAATTGGTTCAATTGATGGTAAAATTGGGTACACAAATATTAGGGGTAGACATGAGAATTCATATGAATGTCAATTAGAGAAACAAGTAAAATCTAAAATTAATTTTAACTCAACTTACGAATATGAAAAGCTATGTAAAGATTTTGAGTGTGTAGTGCTTGCCACTGGAGATGGGCAATATGCGTCTGATTTAGGTAATTATAGGTGTGACCTTACTTGTACTATAAAAGGAGCCACTGTTCAAGGGGAATTTATAACAAGTAACCCCCATGTATGGTTTAATTACGATATATTACCCAAAGGGTATGCTTGGCTCATACCTTTTTCTGAGAGTGAAGCAAACTTAGTTATTGCTTATCCAGATTATCCTGAAAATATAAAATTAGATATAAATGATATGTGGCAAAAGTTTTATAGTTTAGCATCTAAAAAATTAGACCAGAACCTTGTGATAACTGATAACTTTGAAATTACAAAATATATGATGGGAATATGTGATAAACCTATAATTGATAATACGTATTTCGTTGGCAATTGTTTTGGTGCTATTTCACCAGGTCTCGGATTTGGTCAATATGCATCAATTTTAACTGGAATATATTCGGCTCTTGATATTTGCAAACAAGGAGATTATGGGAAACTTACGAAGCCACTATTCGAAAATTATAATCATTCTCTCGCACTAAGAAGATATTTAGAGAATTTAACTGATGATAAAATTGATTTTGTAGTTAAGAATTTAGATAGCAAAATCATGGGTGATTTGGTTGACAAAATATGTAGTGATGGTAGCAGTATTGATTTACTTAAATTAGCAACTCCAATTATAAAACTAATTAATAATTACTCGAAGTGATACCATACAATAAACAGTGGTAAGTAATGTATACAATACTTACAGTCACATTTTGTTTCGTTAGTTAAAAAAGAGGCGTAGAAAATGCTAAATTTCTACGCCTCTTTTTGTACTTATGAGAGGAAGTAAAATTGAGTAAAATAGGCTCTGAAATAAAAAAAGAAACTAATATTAAATAATAACAATTATCATTTACAATAGTATAAATATATAGTATTATGTAAATAAGGGAAATACAAAACTTATTTTGAAAGGAAGAGATTAAATTGAAAATTGAAAAGTTACTTAAACCTAGAGTTTTAGGTTCAAAATTAAATATAAAAAATCCTATAGTTATGGCACCTATGACCACTTTTTCTGGGAATATTGACGGAACTGTATCTGAAGCAGAATTGAATTATTATAAAGCAAGGTCGAAGGGTGTAGGCATGGTGATTACGGCAGCAACA
>JANZQE010000208.1:0-15917 GCA_038040705.1 Clostridium sp.
TATTTAGTCTTACGACTAAAATTCACTTTATTTACTAAAGTAATTAACTGGTTTAGCAAAATATTATTTTGCTATCTTTACCTATTTCTCTGTTTAATTTTCAAAGACCAATTTGTTTTGTCATCATGTGACGACTTCTACAATTTTACTATTTAATTTTTAAATTGTCAACATATTTTTCTATTTTTTGAAAAATTATTTCTTACTTAGAAAATTATTTAACATTTAAAAATAAACTGTTATTGTTACTCACTCGGAGCGACAAAAAGTATTATATCAAATTTATTTGTTACTGTAATTACTATATCATTACACTCTAACAGATTATTCTTGTTTTTCTAAACATATCTTTATTTTTCTCCAATTTCCTCATAGTGATACACTAGGTCAGTTATATTATAGGCACTATAAAGTAAAAAAATACTTATTCGAAATAATTCCGAATAAGTATTTTAATATTTTAATCTTCTATTTCATCTTCTACTTCATCATTTTCTTTATTCTCTACATCTAAGCCATTATCTTCAATGAATGGAGTTTCTTTAATCTCTTCTTGTAAAGAGTTTTCAACTGTATTAATTGCATTATCACAGTTAACCCCATCGATACAATTAATTTCATCACTACAATTAATTTTAGCTATTGCAACTATGTTGTCTCCTTCTCCGATCCTCATTAAAGTAACGCCCATAGTATTCCTGCTCGTAGTTGATATTCCTGCTACGCTTAACCTTATAACTATCCCATTGCTATTTATAAGTATCATTTCATCGCCGTCTTTTACTATTCTAGCACCTACAAGTTTTCCTGTTTTCTCTGATACCTTGTAAGTTATTACTCCTTTACCACCTCTATGTTGAAGTGAGTATTCTGAAACCAAGGTTCTTTTTCCAAACCCATTCTCACTTATAACTAAAAGTTCTTCTTCAGGAGTAACAATATTCATAGCCACTACAATATCGTCTTGTCTTAGCGTTAATGCCTTAACTCCAGTCGCAGTTCTTCCCATACCTCTTACATCTTTTTCACTAAATCTTATGGAATAACCGTTCTTTGTAGCGAATAGCATTTCACTATATCCAGTTACTATTGCAACTCCAATTAATTCATCATCTTCTCTTAAATTTATTGCCTTTAAACCATTCTTTCTTATAGCAGCATATTTATCAAGTGATGTTTTCTTAACTAACCCATGTTTTGTTCCCATTATAAGATAATTATCTTCCGTAAATTCTTTAAGAGATATAACTGCTTGAATTTTTTCGTCATTCTCTAAAGGTATAATATTAACTAAATTTGTTCCCTTAGCTGTTCTTCCACCTTCAGGGATCTCAAATGCTTTTAATCTAAATGCTTTACCTGTATTTGTGAATAATAAAATATTATTATGAGTTGAGGTTATAAAAATATGTTCTACGAAATCATCTTCTTTTGTAGTAACACCTTGTATTCCTCGCCCACCTCTTTTTTGAGCACTATAGGTATCAGCTGGAAGTCTTTTTATATAACCTGCATGAGTTAATGTTATTACAACATCTTCCTCTTGAATTAAATCTTCTTCATCCAAGCTATATGGATTTTTTTCTATTGCAGATCTTCTAGTATCACCATATTTATTCCTGATTTCTATAAGCTCATCAGTTATTATCTTAAGAAGTACCATCTCATCTGCTAATATTCCTTTTAGATAATTAACGATTTTCATTAATTCATTATACTCATCTTCGATTTTATCTCTTTCAAGACCTGTAAGTCTTCCAAGTCTCATATCAACAATAGCCGTAGCTTGTTTTTCTGATAAATCAAAGGCATTAATTAAACTTTCTTTAGCTTCACTGATACTTTTAGCTGCTCTTATTAAACGGATTACTTCATCAATGTGGTCTAATGCAATTTTTATACCTTCTAGAATATGGGCTCTAGCTAATGCTTTATCAAGATCAAATTGGGTTCTTCTTCTTATTACCTCTTTTTGATGATCTAGATAATAAACTAAGCACTGTTTTAAGTTTAAAGTCTGAGGTTCACCATTTACAAGGGCTATCATTATAACTCCAAAAGTATCCTGCATCCTTGTATGCTTAAATAATCTATTTAATACGATATTAGGGTTTGCATCTCTTTTTAATTCTATAACAATTCTCATACCTTCTCTATCAGATTCATCTCGAAGATCTGATATTCCATCTATCTTCTTATCTTTTACTAAATCAGCAATACCTTCTATAAGTTTTGCTTTATTAACTTGATAAGGTAATTCTGTAACTATTATTGCGTTTCTTCCTTTATTTTCTTCGATATCTGTTTTAGCCCTTACAAGTACTCTTCCTCTTCCTGTTTCATAAGCGCTCTTTATTCCTGCTCTACCTAGAATAATTCCTGCTGTAGGGAAATCAGGACCTTTTATTTTTGTCATTAAATCACTAATAGTTACTTCTGCATCTTCAATAACCATAAGAACTCCATCTATAATTTCTATTAAATTATGTGGAGGTATATTTGTTGCCATACCAACTGCAATACCTGTTGATCCATTAACTAAAAGATTAGGAAATCTTGAAGGCAAAACTGATGGCTCTTTTTCTTCTCCATCAAAGTTAGGAATATAATCTACTGTCTCTTTATTAATATCTCGAAGCATCTGAGTCGTTATTTTACTCATTTTGGCTTCTGTATATCTCATTGCTGCAGCTGAATCGCCATCTACAGAACCAAAATTACCATGACCATCAACCAAAATACATCTTTGTGAAAAGTCTTGAGCCATTCTAACGAGTGCCCCATATACCGCAGTATCACCATGTGGATGATATTTACCTAAAACATCTCCAACAATTCTAGCACACTTTCTATATCCCTTTTCTGGTGTTAAACCTAGTTCATGCATAGAATATAATATTCTTCTATGAACAGGTTTAAGACCATCACGAACATCTGGAAGTGCACGACTTACTATAACGCTCATAGCGTAATCTATATAAGACTTCTTCATTTCGTGCCTTATATCAATAGGTAAAATTTTTCCCTGATTGTTCATATGTTACACCTCTTTAAACAAAATATTTTATACGTCTAAGTTAAGTACTTTCTTAGCATTTTCTTGAATAAATTCTCTACGTGGTTCTACTTTATCACCCATAAGGATAGTAAATATTTCATCTGCAGCCATTGCATCCTCTACATGTACTTGAAGCAGAACTCTCTCTTCAGGGTTCATAGTTGTGTCCCAAAGTTGATGTGCATCCATTTCTCCAAGACCTTTGTATCTTTGTATATCTGTGTTACTATCTTTTCCTCCTATTTCAAGGAGTATTTTTTGTAGTTCTTTATCAGTATATACATAATACTCTTTTTTACCTTTAGAAACCTTGTATAGTGGAGGCTGAGCAACATATACATGTCCCCCCTCAACTAATTCTTTCATGTATCTATAGAAAAAAGTTAGTAATAGTGTTCTAATATGTGCACCATCCACATCTGCATCTGTCATAATAATAATACGATCATATCTTATTTTTTTTACATCAAAATCTTTACCTATACCCGCACCAAAAGCAGTTATCATAGCTCTAATTTCAAGAGATGCTAGCATCTTATCAATTCTCTGCTTTTCAACATTCATTATTTTTCCTTTAAGAGGAAGTATAGCTTGGAACTTTCTATCTCTGCCCTGTTTTGCTGAACCACCAGCTGAGTCACCCTCCACCAGATATATCTCACATTCCAAAGGATCCTTCGAAGCACAATCTGATAATTTTCCTGGAAGAGTAGTTGATTCAAGTATAGATTTTCTTCTTGTAAGTTCTCTTGCTTTTTTTGCTGCGTCTCTTGCCCTAGCTGCATTTAATGACTTATCTATTATATTTTTACCTAGCTCTGGATTTTCCTCTAGAACATTACTGATCGCCTCACCAACTATGCTATCAACTATGCCTCTTACTTCACTATTTCCAAGCTTAGTTTTTGTTTGACCTTCAAATTGAGGATCTGTAAGCTTTATAGATATTACAGCTGTAAGGCCTTCTCGTACATCCTCACCGGATAAATTTTTATCATTCTCTTTTAAAAAACCGAATTTTTTAGCATAATCATTTACTACTCGAGTTAGTGAATTTTTAAAGCCAACTAGATGTGTTCCACCTTCTACAGTATCTATATTATTAGCAAAGGAAAATATATTTTCTGTGTATGTATCATTGTATTGTAATGCTATTTCAACAATATAATCATCCTTGCTTCCTTGTATATAAATAGGTTCAGGATGAACTTTGCCCTTATTTCTATTTAAATATTCTACAAAGGATTTTATTCCTCCCTCATATAAAAATTCTTGTTTTTTATCTTCTCTTTCATCATTAAGTGTAATTCTTATGCCTTTATTTAAAAAAGCTAATTCTCTTAGTCTTTGAGAAACCGTTTCATAATCAAAATCAACTTCCTCAAAAATTTCTGCATCAGGAGAAAAGAATATTTTTGTTCCATGGTCCTCTGTTGTTCCTATTTTTTTAAGTGTACTAGTAGTTTTTCCTTTTGAAAATGTTTGTTTCCATATCTCACCATCTACTTTAACTTCTACCTCGCAAACATCAGACAGGGCATTAACTACAGATGCTCCAACACCATGAAGACCACCTGATACTTTGTATGCTCCACCACCAAATTTTCCACCGGCATGGAGTACAGTCATTATAACTTCTACTGTAGGTATTTTCATTTTATGATGTATCCCTACAGGCATACCTCTACCATCATCTATAACAGTTACAGAATTGTCTGGGTGTATAAAAACGTTAATATTCTTACAAAAACCAGCCATTGCCTCGTCTATACTATTATCTACAATTTCATAAACTAAATGATGAAGACCGCGAATACTAGTGCTACCTATATACATACCTGGTCTTTTTCTTACTGCTTCTAATCCTTCAAGTACTTGTATTTGACTTTCGTCATAAATATTATTTAATTCCATGTATGATCCTCCTAATTTACTCTAAAGCGCATAATATACAGTTTCTGTTCTCTTCGATAGTGTTTGAGATGATATTTGCGAAAAATATATTTTACTTTTTTTATCTACTTCAGCTATAACAAATGATTTAGCCATATTATTCGTTATTCTCTCTACAAAACCATCTTCTTCGGCCATTCTTAAAAATTGATTAGTGTCCGAACTGTACATAGTAGTTTCCATGTCAAATATACCTATAATATCTTTTATAGGTACTACTACATTTTCTCCCAAATGCAAAAACATATAATATCCTCCTTACTAATTCATACTTCTTTATTTGAATCTATGTAATTTCCTTTAATTCACCTGACATAACCTCAAATATCTTACTTTCAGAATTTAAATGTTTTCTAATATCATTAATTCCAGTACATGTAATTAATGTTTGAACTTCTTTTATTGAATTTAATATATATTCTTGCCTTTTTGTATCTAGTTCAGACAGTACATCATCAAGTAATAATACTGGGTATTCTCCAGTTAGCTCTTTTATTATTGCTAGTGCTGAAAATTTGATGGTTAAAACCGAGGTTCTCTGTTGTCCTTGGGATCCAAAAATTCTAGCATCGAACCCATTAATATCTATCGAGAAGTCATCTCTATGGGGACCTATTGATGTGGTTCTACTCTCTATATCTCTTTTTCTATTTTTACACAGTAGAGAATACAATTTTTCCTCTATGTTATCGAACCCTTTAATCGGTGTTAGATATTTAATTGCTATTACTTCACTTTTAGACGTTATGTCACTATGTATTTTTATTCCTTTTTGGTTTAATTTTTCTACATAGTTAATTCTATCTTTTATTATAATTGCACCAAATTCACTAAGCTGTTTATCATACACCTCAATGATGTCACTATTTGTATTCCATTTTTTTATAGCTAGGTTTCTCTCATTTAAAATTTTTTTATATTGAGTTAAGCTATAGTAATAACGGCTACTTAACTTACACAATTCTATATCTAAGAATTTCCGTCTATGTGACGGAGAATCTTTAACAATATTTAAATCCTCAGGAGAAAACATAATTACATTGAAACTTCCTACAAGCTCTGACAGTTTTTGAACTTTTATAGAATTAATATTTACTCCTTTTTTACCTTCTTTAAAAATTTTTATTTCTATCTTCTTATCTAGTCTTGCTTTACATACATAAAGTTTTATATATGCTTCTGTGCCATTCCAGTTTATTAATTCCTTATCTCTATTTGTTCTATGAGACTTAGCCAAACTACAATAATAAATTGCTTCTAAAATATTTGTTTTACCTTGTGCGTTATCTCCTACAAATACATTAGCACCTTTATTTAATTCTATAAATAGTTTGTTAAAATTTCTAAAATTTAAAAGTTGTAAATATTTTACATGCATACAATCACCTATTATGATTATAACATATATATAATTATATTATTTAATATGTATAATTATATTCTTAAAATAATTTTATAATAAACATAAATTGTGCACCGTAGAAAGTTTATTATTTCTACGGTGCATTCATATATTTTAAACTATTTTATAAGACTCATTATTAAACTCAATTATATCACCTTTTTTTAATTTTTTGCCTCTTTGAGTTTCTATCTCACCATTGACTTTAATGTCCTCATTTTTGATATAGTATTTTGCTTCTGTACCTAAACAAGCTATTCCAGCCCATTTAAGAAAAGAATCTAATTTTATTATATCGGTTTCTATTTTTATTTCATTCATTTCAAAACCTTCTTTTCATAAATATTATTAGTTATTTGCAGCTCTTATCCTTACTGGTAATACCATATAAGTACAATTATTTATTTCCTTGTTTTTTACAACACAAGGATTAACACCGCTAGAAAATTCCATAACGATCTCTTCTTCTTCCATTATTTTAAGTAACTCTATTAGGTATTTAGAGTTAAATGCAATTTGAAGGGACTCACCTTGCAATATTATATTTATCTCTTCTCTAGCCTTTCCCAATTGAGAATTAGATGTAATTATCATGTTATCTTCTTCAATATTAAATTTAACTAAATTTGTATTTCCCTCTTTTGCCATTAGAGAAGCTCTTTCAATACAGTTTAGAAGTTCAGCTCTTTTAGCTGTAATTTTTAGTTTATATTCTTCGGGGATTATGGAGCTATATTTTATGAATTCACCTTCGAGTAGTCTTGATATAACCTTTGTTCTACCAATATTAAATAGAATATGATTTGGCGTAAATGTTATATTAACATTTTCATCTGTTTCCTCTAATATTTTAGATACTTCGCTTAATGTTTTACCTGGTATTACAGCATTTATACTATAATCTGTATCCACATTTTCACTTCTAAAGGCTACTCTATATCCATCAAGCGCAACAAGATTAAGTTTTTTATCTTTTATCTCAAAGAGCACACCTGTAAGAATTGGTCTAGTCTCATCTTGAGCAACTGCAAATATAGTACCTTTCATCATATTTTTTAATACCTTTTGTGAAATAGAAAAATTCATATCTTCTATTACGTTAGGTAAACTTGGATAATCATCACTATTCATATGTATTATAGTTGCGTAGGATTTCTGGCAAACTATTTTAATAGAGTTATTCTCGTCAGAAGATATTTCTATGGCACTGTTTGGTAATTTTCTTATAATTTCACCAAAAAGCTTAGAGTCTAGTACTACACTACCGTCTTCAATAACATCTGCGGTAATCTTAGCTTCAATGCTTAAATCAACATCAGATCCTATAAGAGTTATTTCTTTATTTTTTGCAACAATTAATATTCCGAGTAATACAGGCATAGTAGATTTTCCAGTAATAGCTTTTTGTACATTAGAGATGGCTTCTTGTAGTACATTTTTTTCGCATATAAATTTCATTAAAAAAAGGCCTCCTTATCCACACGGGAAATTATTTAAAGATAGGTAAGATACTAATCAAAAATAGTAGTAATAGTAGTAGGGGCTGTTGATATGTTAATAACCTATGCTAGGCTTTAAGCACGAGTAATATTCCTTATAACTAAATGTGGATATGTATGCAAAAAAAAACCACAGTTATCCACAGTATCAACAGCTGCGGGTTATGTATTATTTTATACACAGGATTATATATAAATAGTATCAACAATTGTTAGTAATATGGGTTATTCCTTTCATTACACTATTTTTGACTAATCTTTTTAGTAAGCTCAGTTATGTTATCTTGTAAATTTTCATCTTCCTTAAGACCTTTAGATATCTTCTCACAGGCGTGTATTACTGTAGTATGATCTCTACCTCCGAATTCTTCTCCTATCTTAGGTAGTGACATATCTGTAAGTTTTCTGCACAAATACATTGCAATCTGTCTTGGAAAAGTTATATTTCTAGTTCTCCTTGATGATTTAAAATCTTCTACCTTTAAATTAAAGTAGCTAGAAACTATATCTTGTATTAGTTCAATAGTTACTTGTTTTGAATTTCTGTTAGAAATAATATCTTTGAGAGCTTCGGATGCTAAATCTATACCGATTTCTTTATTAGTTAGTGAAGAAAAAGCTACTATTCTAATAAGAGCGCCTTCTAGTTCTCGTATATTAGATTTTATTTTAGTGGCAATATAGACTAATACTTCATTTGGAATAACTAAATTATCTACATCTGCTTTCTTTTTTAGTATAGCAATTCTGGTCTCAAAATCAGGTGCTTGTGTATCGGCTATAAGGCCCCATTCAAATCTAGACCGAAGTCTATCTTCTAGAGTAGGTATTTCTTTAGGTGGTCTATCACTAGATAATATAATTTGTTTATTTGCTTCATGAAGATCATTAAATGTATGAAAAAACTCTTCTTGAGTACGTTCTTTACCGGCAATAAATTGAATATCATCAATTAGAAGCACATCTACATTTCTGTATTTATTTCTAAATTCTACGTTTTTATCATCTTTAATAGAATTTATAAGTTCATTTGTAAATTTCTCAGAAGACACGTATACAACCTTGGATTTAGGATTATTAGCTAATATATAATGACCAATAGCATGCATTAAATGAGTTTTACCAAGACCAACCCCCCCATAAATAAACAGTGGGTTATATGCCTTTGCGGGAGATTCAGCTACGGCAAGAGATGCTGCATGAGCAAATCTATTACTGTTTCCAATGACGAAAGAGTCGAAGGTATACTTTGGGTTTAACGTTGCAGACATTTCGTCATTAACTATTAGGTTATTCCTTTCAGCCTCTCGTTTCGATTTAGGTGTCTCTATTTCTGCAACTTCTTCAGATAATATAAAGAACTCTATCTTATATGTTTTAGATGTAAGTAATTTTACAGCATTCATTATTAAATCTTTATATCTATTTTCTAGAATGTCTTTGGTAAAATTATTAGGAACACCTAATTTAAAAGTATTATTGTCTAAGGCCATAGGTTCTATACTTTTGATCCAAGTATTAAAACTAACTTCTGTAAGCTCACCTTTTACAATATTTAAGGTTTTTTCCCAGATATCTTTAATTTGGGTGCTCATTATCTATCCTCCAGTCAAGTAAAAAAAAATATTTTATAAAACAGTAAACAATATATAAACAAAGTTATAAACATTAAAATTATAACTTATAGCTTGTTAATAAGTAACATTAAAAATATGCACATGTGAATAACTATGTTAACACTTCTAATATAACTTAAATTACTAACAATATAAAAAAAAACATATCAACATATTAAATAACGAATAAATCTACTTAAATAGCTAAAAACAGATAAATGAGTACAAGTTTTATACAATATTGTAGTAGTTATTCACAATTTTATCCACAACTTGTGAATAACTTTTTATTTATATAGGTTATTCACAGTTCATTCTTATATAATATCAAAAAAAACCAAGGTGTTCAAGAAGTTATCCACAAAAAAACATATAATTATAAAAAATATCAACAATATTAATAAAAATGCTTATCTTGACATTACAAGGCTATGAATATATAATCTAATAGTAAAATCAAAAATATGCGATTGTAACGTGATTGCTATAATGTAAGATTTAAATCGAGGGGGTGTAGTAGATATGTTCATGACTTACCAACCAAAAAAGAGACAAAGAAAGAAAGAGCACGGATTCAGAAAGAGAATGAAAACAGCTTCAGGCAGAAACATTCTTAGAATAAGAAGACAAAAAGGTAGAAAAAGATTGACAGCATAAGGGCCGCTAATGTGGCCTTTTTCTGCAATTTGCGGAAAAGAGGGCGGCTAATTTGAACATTAACGTGAAGAAATACAGAATTAGAAAGAATACTGAATTTAGAACAGTATATAGGAGAGGAAAATCTTTTTCTAATCTATCATTGGTTTTATACATTTATAAAAATGGTAGAGATATTAATAGATTGGGAATATCCGTAAGCAAAAAAGTTGGAAATAGTGTAATTAGAGGTAGAGTTAAAAGACTTATTTCAGAAAGCTATAGGCTTAACAATGAAGGATTAAAGACGAGTTATGATTTTGTTTTTATTGCAAGAAATCCTTCTAATTCTAAAAATTATAAAGAAATAGAGAGTGCACTTAAAAATTTGCTTAAGAAAGCAGGTTTGATTAATAATGAAAAAAATATTTATACTGGGCATAAAACTTTATAGAAAATATATATCACCTATTAAAAGGCCTTGTTGTATATTTTACCCTACATGTTCCCAGTATACATTAGAAGCTATTGAAAAATATGGAGCCCTAAAAGGCTCTATTATGGGAATAAGGAGAATACTCAGATGTCATCCTTTTAATAAGGGTGGATTTGATCCTGTTAAATAACCAATCGGGGGGTTTTTTATTTGAATTTTGATTTTTTAACAGTTCCACTTGAAAAACTGTTTTTCATTATACAAGGTGGAATAAATGTAGTTATACCTAATGAAGATATATCATTTGGACTCGCAATAATTGCTTTTACAATTTTAATAAGGGTGATATTGTTACCCTTAAGCATTAAACAAACAAAATCAACTGCTAAAATGGGTGCAATTGGACCTGAAGTTAAGAAGGTTCAAGCAAAATTCAAGAGTGATCCACAAAAATCTCAACAAGAAGTTATGAAACTTTATAAAGAAAACGGAGTAAATCCAATGGGTGGATGTTTGCCAATGATTATTCAAATGCCTATTTTATTTGCTATGTTTTATGTGTTTAGAAACTTAGATATGAATGGTGCTGGTTTCTTATGGATGAAGGATTTAACATTAAAGGATCCTATATATATATTACCAGTATTATCTATGGTAACTACATATTTTTCATCAAAACTTATGCAACCACCGACATCAGGAGATGCAGGTAAATCTAAGCAAACTTCAACAATGAATGTTGTAATGGCTATTTTTATGGGATTTATGAGTCTTAACTTTCCAGGGGCATTAGTATTATATTGGGTATTAAATAACATACTTCAAGTAATTCAAACTTTAGCTATAAATAAAATGGAAGCTGCAAAAAAAGAGATTTAACACAAGTGCCTAATTTTTATATTTAGAAAGGCGGGTGTAGTACAATATGAAGGTTATAGAAATGATGGGGAAAACTGTAGAGGATGCAATTAATAGTGCATTGACTGATCTTAATGTTACAAGGGATAAAGTAGAAGTGGAAACTATAGATGAAGGTAGCAGAGGATTTTTAAACATTATAGGTGTAAAACCTGCTAAAATTAGAGTTTCAGTAAAAAGAGATATTTTATCTGAAGCGAATATTTTCCTTAC
This sequence comes from Clostridium sp., assembly GCA_038040705.1. GTDB lineage: Bacteria > Bacillota > Clostridia > Clostridiales > Clostridiaceae > Clostridium_AD. The sequence continues at coordinate 11,732 of JANZQE010000208.1, forward strand.
AGATGTACTTAGTGCTATGAATATGAAAGCAGAAATATCACTTAAAGAAGTAAATAATGAAATAAGAATCAGCTTAATTGGACCTAATATGGGACTATTAATAGGATATAGAGGTGAGACATTAGATTCTCTTCAATATCTTGTAAGTTTAGTTGTAAACAAAAATCATAATGAAGAATATAGAAGAGTAATATTAGATACTGAAAATTATAGATCAAAAAGAGAAGAGACGCTAAAAAGGCTTGCTTCTAAAATTGCCTATAAGGTAAGGGTTAGTGGTAGGGTATTAAAGCTTGAACCTATGAATCCTTATGAGAGAAGAATAATACACTCAACACTTCAAAATGATTCATACATTTATACCTTTAGTGAAGGCGATGAACCCTATAGAAGAGTTGTAGTTGATTTAAAGAAAGCCTAAGGGCTTTCTTTTTAAATTATAAAAACAATTATAATGATGTAATATATTACACCATTTATTCAGATATAATATGCTTAATAAGGATATAATAATAGATACGTATAAAAATAGGAGGTAGTATTTAATGAAAGAATTCGATACTATAGCTGCAATAGCAACTAGTATAGGTGAGGGTGGTATATCTATAATTAGAGTATCTGGTGATAAGTCTGTAGAAATAGTAGATAGTATATTTATAGGCAAAAAAAACAGAAGACTTCATGACTTAAAACCTTATACAATGAGATATGGTCATGTTATTGATAGAAATGGAAGTAGATTAGATGAGGTTATTATTTCTTATATGAAAGGACCTAAAAGTTTTACTGCGGAAGATACTATTGAAATAAATTGTCATGGTGGTATAGTTGGTACTAATATAATTTTACAAGAAGTTATTCGTGCAGGAGCAAGAATGGCAGAGCCAGGTGAATTTACTAAAAGAGCATTTCTAAATGGTAGAATTGATTTAAGTGAGGCCGAGGCAGTTATAGATATAATAAGAGCTAAGACAGAGTTAAGTTTAAAATCTGCACTTATGCAATCAGAAGGTACAATTTCCAGGGAAATAAAGAATATAAGAAATAAATTACTTACTGTGATTGCACATATAGAAGCAACAGTTGATTATCCCGAAGAAGACATGGAAGAAATAACTGCAGAGAAAGTTAATGATGATATTACTGAACTCGCATGTGCGATTGATTTACTTTTAAGCACTGCAGATGAGGGTAAAATTTTAAGAGAAGGCTTAAGTACTGTTATAGTTGGAAAGCCTAATGTGGGAAAATCATCACTACTTAATGCACTAGTCAAAGAAAAAAGAGCTATTGTTTCTGATGTCCCAGGTACTACAAGGGATGCAATAGAGGAATATATAAGTATTGAAGGTATACCAATTAAAATAGTAGATACTGCAGGTATTCGTGAAACACAAGATATAGTTGAAAAAATAGGAGTAGAAAAATCAAAGGAAAAAATAGATGAGGCTGATTTAATTATTTTAATTCTAGATCTTAGTTGCGAACTAGAAAAGGAAGATAGACAAATTATTGAATATATTAAAGATAAAAAATACATTGTACTATTAAATAAATGTGATTTAGGTGGTAAAATAGAGATAAATGAATTACAAAATCTTAAATCCAAATATATATCCAATGTTTCCATAAAAACAGGTGAGGGATTAGAGCATGTTAAAGAATATATTAAAGATTTATTTTTTAATGGTGAAATAAAAACTGAAGGGATATTCGTTACAAATAATAGGCATAAGCAGGCTTTAATAAGAGCAAGGGAAAATTTAGAATCATCATTAAAAGCATTAGAATATACTAAGGCCATAGATTTGGCATCAATTGATATACGAAATGCATGGACGAATTTAGGTGAGATTACGGGAGAATCCTTAGAAGAAGATATCATACATAAAATATTCTCGGAATTTTGCCTAGGAAAGTAGGGATAAATATGAAATATATTGCAGGAGATTTTGACGTTGTAGTCGTTGGGGCTGGTCATGCAGGATGTGAGGCGGCTCTTGCTGCAGCAAGAATGGGATGTAAAACACTAATATGTGCAATGAACTTAGATAGTGTGGCACTAATGCCATGTAACCCCAATATTGGTGGAACTGCTAAAGGCCATTTAGTAAGAGAAATAGATGCTCTTGGTGGCGAAATGGGAGTAAACATTGATAATACATATATACAATCAAGAATGTTAAATACATCCAAAGGTCCAGCTGTTTTCTCACTAAGGGCTCAAGCGGATAAAAAAGCATATGGGCAAAGAATGAAAAATGTTCTGGAAAAACAAGAAAATTTGCAATTAAGACAATTAGAAGTAGTATCTATAGACGTAACGGATGGAAAGGTCAAAGGTGTTCTCACTAAAAATGGAGCATACTTTGAAGCTAAGTCTATTATTATAGCTTCTGGAACGTATTTAAAATCAAACGTTATAATAGGAGAGCATAATTATGATGAAGGTCCTAGTGGACTTCTGCCAGCTAATGAGCTTTCTAAATCTTTAGAGGAAGTAGGGATTAGACTTCGAAGATTTAAAACAGGAACTCCAGCTAGAATAAATAAAAGATCGGTGGACTTTTCTAAAATGGAGGAACAGTGCGGTGACGAAGAGATAGTTCCATTTTCGTTTATAAGTGGAGATATATGTCGCCCGCAGGTATCTTGCTATTTAACTTATACAAATGAAGATACTCACAATGTAATTAGAAAAAATATCCATAGATCCCCTCTATACAATGGATCTATAGTAAGTACTGGTCCTAGGTATTGTCCTTCTATTGAAGATAAGGTAATGAGATTTGCGGACAAAGAAAGGCACCAAATATTTATTGAACCGGAAGGTGAGACTACCGAGGAGATGTATGTGCAAGGTATGTCAAGTTCACTTCCTGAGGACGTTCAGATTGAAGTGTTAAAAACAGTGCCAGGACTTGAAAATGTAGAGATTATGAGAACTGCTTATGCTATAGAATATGATTGTTTATATTCAACGGATCTAAAACTTTCATTAGAATTTAAAGACATTCGTGGATTATTCTCTGCTGGTCAAATAAACGGGTCTTCTGGATATGAAGAAGCTGCAGCTCAAGGACTTATGGCAGGAATTAATGCTGCGCTTATCATTCAAAACAAGGATCCGTTAATATTGAAAAGGTCTGATGCATATATAGGGGTTTTAATTGATGATTTAGTCACTAAAGGTACCAATGAACCATATAGGATGATGACATCAAGAGCTGAGTATAGATTGCTTCTAAGACAAGATAACGCTGATTTAAGATTGACTGAAATAGGATATGGAGTGGGACTTGTTAAAGAAGATAGATATAATAAATTCAAGAAAAAAAAGATGCAACTGGAAGAAGAAATTGATAGAATTAAAAATTTGCAAGTTACGAATAAAAAAGAGATTGAGGAATTTCTAATTTCTTTAAGCTCTACGCCACTAAAAAAGCCTATTAGTTTATATGAGCTTATAAAAAGACCAGAGCTTGATTATTACAAAGTTTCAAAACTTGATATAGATAGACCTAAATTAGATAAGCATATACAAGAGCAAGTTAATATTATTTCAAAGTATGAAGGATATATACAAAAACAATTAGACCAAATTAAGCAATTTAAGAAGTTTGAAAACAAATTAATACCAAAAGATATAAAATATGACAATATAAAAGGATTAAGGATAGAAGCTATGCAAAAATTAGGTGAAATTAAACCAGAAAGCATAGGTCAAGCTTCTAGAATATCGGGGGTATCACCTGCAGATATGTCCGTTTTAATGATATATCTTGAGCAACAAAATAGACTTAAAATTAGGGGATGAACTATGGAATACTTCGACATACTGAATGAAGCTAGCAACAATGTTGGACTTGATTTTAATGAAAAAAAATACCAGCAATTTATGAGATATAAAGATCTTATTAAAGAATGGAACGAGAAAATAAATTTAACAGCTATAAAAGAAGATGAAGACATAGTAAAGAAGCATTTTATTGATTCTATGAAAGTTTTTAAGTTTGACGGTCTAAAGGATGCTAAAAGTGTTATAGATATAGGCACTGGAGGTGGATTTCCAGGTATACCAATGAAAATAATGAAACCTGAGATAAATATAGTTCTATTAGATTCATTGAATAAAAGAATCAAGTTTTTGAATGAAGTAATTAAAGATTTACAACTTAAGAATATT
>JANZQE010000209.1:0-3216 GCA_038040705.1 Clostridium sp.
TAATGCCTAATTAGAGTGGTACCGCGGAATATTAATTTCGTCTCTTCATTGAGATGAGGTTTTTTTTGTTTTCATTTAGATTATACAAGGAGGAATAACAATGGCAAAATACAATACAACTATCGATAAAAAATGGCAACAGAAATGGGAAGAAACTAATCTCTATAAATTTGATGAAAATAGAATTGACAAAAAACTATATGTACTTGAAATGTTCTCTTATCCATCTGGAAGCCAATTACATGCCGGGCATTGGTTTAACTATGGTCCTGTAGATACTTGGGCTAGAATGAAGAAAATGCAAGGATACAATATATTCCAACCAATGGGCTTCGATGCTTTTGGTCTACCTGCGGAAAACTATGCAATAAAAACAGGCGTACATCCAAAGGATTCTACAGATCAGAATATTAGTAACATGGAAAAGCAATTAAAAGCTATGGGGGCAATGTTTAATTGGGATCATGAAGTGGTAACTTGTCGTCCAGACTATTATAAATGGACTCAATGGTTATTCTTAAAACTATTTGAAAAAGGTCTTGCTTACAGGAAAAAAGCACCTGTAAATTGGTGCCCTAGTTGTAACACAGTACTTGCAAATGAGCAAGTGTTAGTAGATGGCTCTTGCGAGCGGTGTGGCACTGAGGTTACTAAAAAGAAATTAACCCAGTGGTTTTTAAAAATTACTGACTATGCTGATGAGCTACTAGAAAAACTTGACACCTTGGATTGGCCTGAAAAAACAAAATCAATGCAAAAACATTGGATAGGTAAATCTACCGGTGCTGACGTTGTTTTCAAGGTAATTGATTCGGATGTAGACTTTAGTGTATTCACTACAAGAGTAGACACCCTGTATGGTGTTACGTATGTTGTTATAGCCCCCGAAAATGATCTTGTAGATATATACACTAAAGATGAATATAAAGATGCTGTTGAAACTTATAAATATGAAGCTAGAAAACAAACTGATATAGAAAGGCAATCTATTTCAAGAGATAAAACCGGTGTATTTACTGGTTCCTATGCTATTAATCCTATTAACGGGCGTAAAGTTCCAATTTGGATTGCTGACTATGTTTTAAACAGTTATGGAACAGGTGCAGTAATGGCTGTTCCCGCTCATGATGATAGAGATTTTGCCTTCGCTACTAAATACAATTTGTCTATTGAAAGGGTAATTATTGGCTTTAAGAGTGTAATTGAACATCCAGAAAACCTTCCCTATACTGAGCACGGTAAAATGGTAAATAGTGAAGAGTTTGACGGTTTATCCACTGAACAAGGTATTGAAGCCGTAGTGAAAAAACTAGAAAAACTGGGCTCAGGATCTGGTAAAGTAAACTTTAGACTTCGTGATTGGTTAGTTTCAAGACAAAGATATTGGGGCGCTCCTATTCCAATAATTCATTGCGATAAATGTGGAACTGTCCCTGTACCTGAAGATCAGCTACCTGTAGAACTTCCTTATAACGTAGAATTTACCCCAGACGGAGAATCCCCCTTAGCTAAATGCAAGGAATTTATTAATGTACCCTGCCCGGTTTGTGGAGCTCCAGCGCGTCGTGAGGCTGATACTCTAGATACCTTTGTTTGTTCTTCTTTCTACGAATTTAGATATGTAGATAACAAAAATAGTGAAAAAGTTTTTGATACAGACTTAGTAAACAAAATGCTTCCTGTAGACAAATATGTAGGCGGACCTGAACATGCATGCGGTCACTTATTATATTCAAGATTTATATCCAAAGCTCTTCGGGATATGGGATATTTAAACTTCGATGAACCTTTCTTATCTCTTACACACCAAGGTTTAATTTTAGGCGAAGACGGATTAAAAATGAGTAAATCCAAGGGAAATACTATATCTCCAGATGAGTATATAAAAGAGTTTGGATCCGACGCCTTTAGAATGTACCTAATGTTTGGTTTTGGTTATACTGATGGTGGCGCTTGGAGTGACGACGGTATAAAAGCTATGGGAAGATTCATTGAAAGAATTGAAAGAGCTATAGAATCTGGAATAGAAGAAATTTCAAAAGAATGTAACAATAGAACCTCTCTTGACAAGGCAGATAAAGAATTAAACTATTGGAGGCATTTTGCAATAAAAGGAGTTTCTGAAGATGCTGAAAAACTTCAGTTTAATACCGCTATTGCAAGACTTATGGAACTTACAAATGCCCTTTCAAAGTATGTTACTGAAGAAAATATAAATAAAAAGTTCTTAAAGGAAGTGCTTGTAGATTACCTTAAGCTTATAGCTCCTTTTGCTCCTCACTTTGCAGAAGAAAATTGGGAAACCTTAGGTATGGGCTACTCTATATTCAATCAAAGTTGGCCTGAATTTGATGCAAGTGCTCTAGTTAAAGATGAAATAGAAATAGCACTCCAGGTAAATGGAAAAATAAAATCTAAAATAATTGTATCTCAAGATTTAGATGAAGAAGGTATAAAAGAAGTTTCTCTTAAAGATGAAACAGTAATTGCTGCACTAGAAGGAAAAACTGTACGCAAGGTTATTGTAATTAAGGGACGACTAGTTAATATAGTAGTTTAATAATTTTTATTATAAAAGGATAGTAGAGTATCTTATATCAAAGACTCTACTATCCTCTTTATGTTTAAAAATGTTTTATAACACTAAGCTCCATACATATCTAACGTTTTTTGAGTTGCTTTAAGCAGATTACTAAGCTCAAAAACTTCCCCTTCCCCTTCTTCTACGAGCTTATTTAATTGCTCTCTATATCTAGTTGCATCAGTTAATTTCCCGAGAGAAGAAAGCATAATAACATTATTCATTATATCTGATACCAAATTAGATTTTACTTCAAATAGTTTTTGTGCATCTTTAATTTCGTCTTTAATTTCTAACATTTGCTGATCTAACTGAAAAGCAGCATCTGCAGCGTTTTTAAGTTTTCCTCTTATATTCTCTGGAATATCATGTTTATATTTATAATTTAAAGAATGCTCAACTGTAGCCCAAAAATTCATTGCCAAAGTTCTAATTTGAAACTCAGCTAGTATTTCCCTTTGACCATCTGATAAGTTCACAGGATACTTCATAATCATATGATAGCTTCTATACCCACTACCTTTTACATTTGCAACATAATCTTTTTCATAAACTATCTGCATATCACTTCTTTGACGAATTAAATTTACCACCTTATCAATGTCATCTACAAATTGACACATTATTCTTATACC
>JANZQE010000210.1:0-10092 GCA_038040705.1 Clostridium sp.
TAGCATATTATACAGCTTCAATCTAAGAGATAAAATACATACAGTAAAAAAGATTTTTTCTAAAAAACTTGGTAGTTTCATTAATACTTTAATTGCTCTTCTATGAGAAAATATACGATCCATAGACTTACAGTTAGAAAACTTTATAATTGTATTATAGATATTCTTGAAGGATAATCCCTCCGAAAGTATTTTTTTAATAATAGCCCAACAAAATACCCGAGCACCTAAAGGTACAAATAAATCTAAATTTTCTTCATATTTATCCTCATCTTTTAAGAAGCCCTCATAATCCTGTATTATTTTTATTACTCTATCTGTTACATCTTCTTTTTTATTAGATGTAGATGATTCATATATATGGTAGTAATATATAGGTTCATTTAATACATAATATTTAGGGTTAAATGAAAAAGCTTTTAAATTAAACAATGAATCTTCCATAAATACTTTTTTATCTACGTCAAATCTCAATTTATGTTCATTTATAAATGAACTTTTATAGAGCTTTCCCCATACATACCCAAAGGAACTTGATGTCTTATATAAATTATATCTTTTGATATGATCTTTACATCCATATCTATCTATTTCGCCAGAACTATAAGGATTTGATGAAATTTTTATTTTCTCGTCTACCCTAAAATAATTGCCGCTAACAATATCATATCCACCTTTTTCTGCTATAGCTATTAATCTTTCTATTGCATCCTCCACTAAAACATCATCTGAATCCACAAATGAAATATATTTACCTGATGCTAATTCCATTCCCTGGTTTCTTGCAATACTCTGTCCATAATTTTCACTATGGATTACCTTGAATCTGCTATGTTTTTCCTTGTAATTATCACATATGGATGGACAACTATCAGGTGATCCATCATCCACTAGAATAATTTCTATATCTTTATACGTCTGTCGTAATACACTTTCCAAGCATCGCTGCAAATATTTTTCTGCTTTATATATAGGTATTATAATACTTACTTGCATACCTTTTTCTCCTTAATTATAGTATGACTTTTCTACATAACTGCAGTTTGAGTGTTAAAACTTAACATATCATAGGCTTCATAAGGTGTATTGTTATCACGCTCCTTTGCAAAAGCTAAAATTTTATACTCACCCTCTGAAACAGGTATAATAAAATTGCAGCTTTTTTCAGAATATTCTTGGATTTTTTTCCACTTACCTTTTTCCATCAAATAAAATTCATAGCATACGTCCTTACCTTCGTTGCAATCCACATGAAAATTCATAATCTCATTTACATAAAATTCATTATTATCACATTTTATTTTTATATGTTTTATTGGCATTATGTCATTAACAAAAATACTTATTTCTCTCTTGCAATCATACTCTTCGGTACTTTTTATATTTTTACCAAAAATTTCAACTATATATTCACCGCTGAATTTTTGTTTTATATTATACATCTTATCTGTTGTATATTCTGTCTCTTCTAATAAACAATCACCCATATATATTTTATATTTTACCAACACCTCTAAAGTATTCTCACATATTGTTTCTAACAAGATGTCATCATGTATAGTATAATTTCCCTGTAAATTTCTAAGTACATGATCTATTTTAGCCGGTAAAAATTCTATTACATTAAAAGATAAAACTTCCTTACAGTCATAGTCACTTGTGGAATACTTATCTCTTACTCTAACCTCAAGCTCATAATCTCCTTCACATTCTGGTGTATAATTAATATAATTTAATTGTTCATAATCAATATGACATATTTTTTCCTTTTTATCATCATATAATATAAATGAGTACAACGGTGCTGCTCCACCCTCTACGTCTACACAAATAGTTATTGGCTCACCTATTAAATAGTTCTTATCTTCTTTATTGGACTTTACACTCTTAATTTCTATAGGATCTGGCTTCTCTATTGCATATTTAAACTCCTCAATATCTTCATATCCAGTGGTTTGCCCTGCTTCATTCTTCACCATTACTGTAATTTTATAATTACCCTCTTTTTTACTATTCCACTGATAAACATTATCCTCTATATATCCACTATCTTCTAATTTATCCCCTTCTATTACAAACCTATATAAAATTTTGTTTTCACCTTCTGATATAGCTTTTATTGTGATAGGTTCACCTATAAACTGTGGAGAAACAATATCTGTAGATACTTGTTTTATTTTTGCTGGATTATAGCTTCTAATAGAATAATATATTAATGCCCTATTATCATATTCATTGGTAGACGCCATGTCTTTTATAGCACATAATAACCTATAATCCCCTTCTTGCTCTTCTCTAAATATAATGGTATTTTCTTCTGAATAATTTTGAATGCAGTTTATTTTTCCATTTTCATATATCTTTAAAAATTCATATAAAACTCTGTCTTTATTTGTGTTGTTAACTTCAACTTCAAATTTAATATCTCTATCTACAAACAAAGTATCTTCAGTTAAACATTTTATAATACTTATCTCTGGTCTTACTATGTCTTCCACATTAAACTTAACCAATTTACTATCATCATATTTGTTTAATGTGTTCTCTTTAGAGTAGTCTTTAATGACTCTCTTATGGTCATTATCCATTAAATAGTTAACATAAACTCTGGAATCTGGCATTTTTGCTAGCACTTTTTTAAGAATACTAGTTCTACAAAAAATATGTTCATCAAAATGTTTTTCTAAATATTGTATTCTAAAAAAGCTAATTGACCAACCTATGAAAGCTCCTAAAAACGCACCTAAACCATAGAAAGACTCTGATATACTCATTGAAAAAATACTTCCTATTAGCACAGAAATACAAAATATTATACTTGTAACCATTGCTCCTTTGCTATCGTTAAAATAAAACATAAAGATTATGTTACAATACATCAGAAATATAGCAAAATATGCACCTACCAGAGATGGATATATTGCTAATACACTACCACCAAACCCTAGAATAGGCAAAACAATAATTGCAATAAGGAATATTATTGTTGTTATAATAGCTTGTATGCCCACCAGGTAACTAACTTGCTGTATTAGTAATCTAAACATACTTTTTTTAGTTCTATTAATATCATTCAATGTTTTACCTATAACTGCTTCGTTATACTCCTGATATTTATCATGGAATTTTGTTTCTGCCATAACAGTAAATATTGTAATTGTTGATATATTTGTAAACATAGCGAGAAAGGATGCCATATCATAACTTTGCATACTAACATAACTTTTAGCAATAACCATATGCGACGGGTGGGTCCAAAAGACAAAGTTATGAATATAGAGTCCAAGTATATAAAAAAAATTACAAAAACATATGTTTTTATGATCTATGAAATAATGTAGACAATCCTTATAATTTCTGCTATTACTACTAAAATACTTTCTCATATATGCAAATTCTAAAAAGGCAATAATTAGAAATCCTAAGGTGATTCCATAGAGGATAGATTTTATTGTAGTTAATCCGCCACTATAAAACAAACTGGCAGAAATAAATGCTACTAGCATACCAATGGTATAATATATTGCAATTATCTTATAATCTTTTGTAGCCACCACATAAATCATTGAATAAAAAGTTATAATCATGATTATGAAAAAACAGTATGACACAAAAGAAAATATTAGATCTACTTCACCTATATAAATCACCCTTAGGATGAAGGGTATACCTATGACTGCGCCTACTAAAGTATTTAAAAAAATACCTGTATAAAATGATGGTAAAATATCATCGTATTTTTCTTCATAAAGCTTATCTGCAATATACCGTGACATTACTCCATTAAATGCCGCTGTAGTTAAAAGTGCGAAGATAAATACATAAAGAATTGTTGATGATAGTAATTCTCTTTCTGGATATGGAACCGACACTAAACCTAAAGTTAAATAAAGTATCATAATAGTTACAATTACTATTATAGTTGGTCCTACTGTAACAAGAGTGCTGTATGTAATACCTCCTGCAAGTCTTGATATACTTTCTTCTTTGAAAATTTTTTTCAATTCAAAACCTATACCTGCCATCTATCGCACCTCACCTTCAATACCTTTTAGTCTTCCTTCAATTAATTTATTATAAAGAGTACAATATCTTTGAAAAACATCTTCGTTTTGATAATTCTTTTCCACTCTGTTGTAGCCATTTAACCCCATCTGTAATCTTATATTTTCCTCCTTTGCAAGATGAACTATTGCTTGAGACATTTTTTCTACGTTCATCACAGGTACTACAATACCGCCATCTCCAAATTGGTCGTTTGCTCCATGAATCAAATCTGAGCAGTCCCCTACATTTGTTGCTATACATGGTTTTTTTGCAGCAAATCCTTCTAATATAACAAGAGGTTGGCCTTCACTTAAACTGCTAAGTATCATAAAATCCATCTTACCTAAATACTCTTTTACATTTACTTTACCAGTAAATATAATATTCTCTACACCCAAATCATTTACTAATTGTCTGCATTCCTCCACATATGTTGGTTTTTCATCTAATGGTCCCATTATCCACAATTTTAAGTTTGGCACTTGTTGTTTTGCCAAATAAAAAGCATTAATCATAGTTTTTACATCTTTAATGGGAGTAACCCTTAATATCGCTCCAACATTTATATAATTATCATGAGTATCTTTTTGGGTTAAACCTTTAAAGTCTGATACATCTACACCATTATGAATAACATTAGTCTTCTGTCTTAAACATTCTAGTTCAATTTGAAACTCTCTTGCCCCTTCAAATAATGCTGTTACTTCATCGGCAGAATCATAACAACAATTTGAGAATTTGTAAAATTGCTGTATCCATAGATCCTTATAAAGTCCTTTAACCCATTTGGCCTTTATAATCTCTTCTTCTCTTTCTCTTGTATAAATCCCATGCTCTGAAATTAGCAGTGGTTTATTATATAGAAATTTTGCCATACTGCCAAATATTCCTGAGTATCCTGTAGACATTGAATGATATAAGTCTGCCTCTACAGGTTTATTCTTCAAAAGCAAAAAAATGGGTAGATACATAGACCTCATAGTCCACAAAAAATCAGTGAATACTGCATTTGGGAAGTTGTTGTTATAATATTTTTTTGTCATGTCTAAAAACTCTTTACTTGCCAATAATTTGTCTATAGATACATTGGCATTTTGAAAAAATTTAAATACTCCTTCCCAGTCTACTTCATTACCAAAAATTAAACTTTCTAAAGCGTTATATTCATTTTTTTGTAGTTTAAATTTCTCTTTATTTACATAATCATCATCGAGCAAATAGATTTCATGTATTTCGCTTACGTTATCTGGTATTTCATATTTAAATTCTCTTTTTTCATTTCTATCCACTACTAGCGTTTGAATCACAAATTCAATATCCGTAAATTTTAACAACATCTGCTGTATCCAACTTGAAACCCCACCTGTAAGATAAGGATATGCGCCCTCTACAATTAAGCATACTTTCATAATTTCCACCTACTCATATTTATTAATTTGTCGTAAATTAATATCAACTTTTTTATTCTTTGCAGTAACTAAATATACTCCAGCTTCTATCTTTTCTATATTTCCTTCAATAATACTTTCTACTTCCTTGTTGGTTCTCAAAATATAATAAGATTCACCATACCATTCTTTAAACCTTAATTCTATTTTATTATTTAAGTACTCTATGGCTGGAGAATTATTTTGAAGTTTTTTAACTGACTCTGCTGTATCTGTAATATTTCTTGACTCTATCATTTCAAATTTCTTTCTGTAGGAATCTATAAATTTAATATAATCACGTGATACATTCATCCAATTATCCTTATTCTCTTTTGGAAATATAATCTGTTCTAAGTCAAGATTTTGTATAATTGCACCAAATGCTGTGATACCTGAGTATAAATCTAGTTTATCTAAGTCAGTGTTAGCTATTCCATCTATAGTGAAAGGAATATACACTGTATTTTCATTGAGATATTCAAAACTTTTCTTTTTTACTGTCCAGGGACCTAGTACAGACTCTATGAAGCTAAATTGTTCTTTATCTATTAATTCACTTAGAGCTTCTAAATTTTCCTCATTTACGCGTATAGATTTAAAATTGTTATTATTGAATAAATCATGAAATATCTCAATATCTTTTTCTAAATCCCCTGAGTATACAATTCCAACTTCTCCACCTAATTTATAAATGTCCTTTTCAGAATTGTTAATTTGTTTTTTACTGTATTTATTTATCCCATCCTCATAACCTTTATTGAATCTATCTGTTAAAAAACCACTGGGGATAAGACTTCTACTCTTATTTATACTTATTACATCTGGAATTAATATATCTTGTTGAACCTGCATGGCATTTCGATTATATATTTCCTCAAGTTCACCAGTATTCTCATAACTCGCATAAGGAAGTCCAGTATAAGTAAAAACTTTTGCATTAACAACAGGATAAATATAATCTAGATTTATCTGAGCCATAATCGCTGATAGAATACCATACCCTGCGTTTGTTTCAAAAAAAGGTCCATTTACCACATAAATCTCACTTTCACCATAAGTATTACGCCAAATTACTGCTGATTTTTTTGAACCAGTAACATATGATTTAGTTGTAGAAACCAGTTCTACTTTAGGTGCCTTATACAACAGTTTGGGAAGTTCCAATACCCCACCAATCATAAATCCTTGTAGGAATTCCACCCCTTCTTGATTCTGGGGTTGTGTTATATTCTTTATACCCATAATTTCTTTTAGCCCACTTGTTTCAATATTATCAACACTTGGCATTGAAGTAAAGATTATATGCTTCCCTTTTTTTAGGTATTTTAAAAGCATGTCCGCATTTCCTAGGCTACCAAATTCACTTCCATTAATAATTATTGTTTCAGCTGACTGTAATTCATCATCAGTGATATCTTCAAATTTTACTTTTAACATATAATCAATTTTAGCTTTTTCTAAGCTTCCTTCTACAATTCCAATACTATCGCTTTTATCTTCCCCTGCTACAATTAAACAATCAGGATTAAGTACAGCAGGCCTTTCCTCTTTTAACATGTGTAAAGTATTCTTAGTTTCCATTTTTGAATTTTCTTTGTTTTTTCTTATATAATAGTTTAAGTCAACCACAGACATCATTAGAATAAATAATATAACTATAATTGAAGCTAGAACAAAGTAATTTTCGTTTTTCACCATATAATCTCTCTTTTTATTATTCATCTTGCTCTCGTTTTCCCAATGACATAAGATTTTTTTCTATTCCTTAGTATAATACTAATTGTACTAAGGGTAATTATAACCATATATTGCATAGGTTTTATTATGCCTGAATGCATTCCTTCTCCTGTTTTTCTTTCATGCATTACTCCAGGTATTTCTTTAATGTTATATCCCAGCATAATCATTTGGATTATCATATTTATATCAGGATATCTATAATCAAAGTTTCCGTAACCAGCATAATAGGTAAATGCAATTCTATTTAGCCCTTGTAGTCCTGATGTAGGGTCAGTTATATTCCTTTTGGTGAAGATTTTTATCACTAATCTAAAAAAGGAAATCGCAAATTGCTTTATTTTAGATATCTTCATGGTACTACTCTCATTTAAAAATCTTGACCCAATTACAATATCCGGTGTTTCTTCGAATCTATGATCCTTATTTTTAAGATTATCATATATCACTTTTATATTACAAATATCATGTTGACCATCTGCATCTAACTGTATAACATATTCATAGCATTCTTTTTTAGCATACTTGTATCCCACTTGTAAAGCTGAACCATAACCCATATTACTCACTTGATTTATAATGGTTACGTTAAATCCCCTTACTACTTTTTCGGTATTATCTTTGGAACCATCATTAATAACTAAAATATCACCAATTTCATTTATTCCAGCTTCATACATTTTATTTAACACTATGGCTATACTTTTCTCTTCGTTATATGCAGGTATCATAATTAGCAATTCTTTCTTCTTCATCTTCCGCCCCCTCACATATTATTTATCACTTTTTTCATTTGCTCCATAATTTATTGAAAAATTATTTAATGCATACTCATTCTGTACAATTATATATACAACTAATTCGCTATCCTCATAGTATACGCTCATTTCTTTCGGAAAGTATTTTTTATACTCTTCGGCCCAATAGTATGCTTTTGCCATAAGTATGTTTCTATTCTCTTTATAATTGACATTATCTTCATTATTCTTGTCAAGAGCTTTTTCAGCATCCTCATAAGTAATCATGTCTCTATTAATTATTGCCTCATCATCCTTATGGAATCTATTCCCATACAAAACTATAGGTCTTTTTTCTATATAGATAAAAGCATATTTTGTAGGAATTCTTATTTCTATATCTTCATTCCAATTTTCTTGTTCAAAAATAAAATCACTTAATTCATAATGATATCCGTTATTTTGTATTACGCTTGTATCATTAACTGGAGAAACTATTGTCCAATTATGATCATTATATTTTTTCATAATATCAATATCAACTAACATTGCACCTTTAGTTTGAAAATAGTAAAAGGGTGGTAACGGTCTTAGAATCCCAAACTTTATAATAAGCAAAATAAGAGCTGGTATTGCTATAAAAGTTACTGATGAACATATTTTTTTAATCTTCCCTTTCCCAGAGACTCTATATAATACTTCAAATGGCATAGCAATAAATATTGGCGAGAAATAAGCAAAGAAAATAGCTACGCGCTTAGGTTCCATCACTGTAGGAAGATTTAATATTCTGCATAAGATTAAGAATATTAGTAATAGTCCAAAATTTGCAAATGATAACTGATATAGGTTTTCATCTTTTGTTTTTCTTAATACTATACAAAGTATACTGTAGAGTATAGTTAATGCTAATAGTGTAAGGAAAATGTACATTACCCTAATATCTAAAACCACAAATTTAGTGATTTCCGCCTTTGAATCTACTAAAAAACTATTCCAATTGAAAGGCTGCTTAATTTCTTCTACTTTATTAGGTTCTTCTGTTTCATCAGGACTTCCATACTCTTTTCCTTGTATTACACGTACTGCCCAATCCATTGATTGTTCTATTTTATGTACCCTAGCATACCCTACTGCTAGAGGGGCTATAGCTACTACAGCACTTAAAATACCACATAATATTATCTTCATTAATAATTTATTTTTAAGGATTCTATAAAAATAAACAATCCCAATAGATATACATAAAACTAGTGCAATAATTGTTATATAAAAATGTATACTTATAGTCATAGAAAAACACATTCCAAATAATACTAAATTACTTATTCTTTTGTCTTTTAAGTAACTGAATAAAAATATTACCATGGGCATTAACATAATCATTCCATACTCTTGAGGAATGGCAAATTGAAAACGATAAATTGACTCAATATCATAAATATTCAATAGTGAATATGCAGTAACACCGAATAATGCTGCATATTTCGATGTCAATATTTTTCTAAGGCCAAAATATAGCATTGTCATAATTAGCACCATTGATATAACTCCAAAGGATTTAATAACTGTAACTGCATTAAACCCCATAAGTACTGTAATAGCTCCTAATATATTGTGAAATCCATGAGGGTAAACGCCTGATGGAAATATATTGCCGCTGACAAGAGATTGAATCCAATACAAATGAACTTCTTCATCAGGAGCTCCAAAGCTAAAAAAGTTAATGCTATTGTTACTATAATAATATATGTTATAACACATTATTGTTAAAAAGATGATCCATTCAAGTTTTTTACCCTTAAATAGTTCAGTGCAAAAATATTTTATACTTAATCTTATACTTAATAACTTTCTTTGCAGAAATAATTTTGTTCCGTATTCTCCATGTAATAAATGTTTTATAGTATCTTTACTCTCTAAATAAATTCTTTTAGCATCTTTTTTATCCAAAATAATTCTAATAAAAACTGTGGTAAATAGCAACGTAATTATTAACGCTAATCTATTAAATATATTTAAATAGGCAAGTATAAAAACAACATTTATAATATGAAAATTTCCGACTACTAAGTATAAAACAAATCTTTTAAAGATGTTTTTATTTTTTGCAATAGGCTTTATCATAAAAGATGTAACCA
>JANZQE010000211.1:0-4134 GCA_038040705.1 Clostridium sp.
TTAATTAATTTCAGTGGTCTTATTTTAGCTATGGAAAAAATAAATAATAATTTGTTAACAGAAGACCGCTTTAGTCAAAATTCAGATTTTATTCAGTATATTGATCATTTTGGTTTAGGTAGATATTTTCATTTCAGATGCCAAGGGTACATGGAAGCTTTAGTTTTCACAAAAAGTTACTCACCTCAAAGCGTCTGTTATTGGTTAAATAATTTGGTTAATCCTGCATCAAAACATTTTATGGAAGCTCTTAAATGTTTTGATAAAGTAAAGATGCCTTCTACTGGATCCCATAATAGTGAATATCATAAACTAATTGATATCATCAATGAATTTAAAATAGTATCTAATGAAATCATGGGAAACATAAAATTATATAATCTGACTTGTTAACATTCTATAATTCTCTAAGAAACGCTAGTTTCACATCCATTACTTATTAAGACAATGAATATATAAAAACTATGTGGAAATTTACTTTGTAACAATAGTTGAAATCCCACATAATATAGCATTGAGTAAAAATTTAAGTTGAGGTGTAATAATGTATAGAATGGAAGATACTTATCCAATGGAAGAAGATGACGTTATTGATATGAGTGGCATGTATCCTAGGAGCCCTATGAGCGGTATGAATTCTATGAATGCTATGAATGCCATGAATGCTATGAATCATATGAATGCTATGAATGCCATGAATAGTATGAATCATATGAATGCTATGAATTCTATGAGCCCTATGTATCCTAAGAATGATACAAATTCTATGAATTCTATGAGCGGTATGAACGCCATGAATGGTATGAATTCTATGAGTAGCATGGATTCTATGAATGCTATGAAATCTATGAACCCTATGAGTAACATGGATTCTATGAATTCTATGAATGCCATGAATTCTATGAATGCCATGAATTCCATGAATGCCATGAATGCCATGAATTCCATGAATGCCATGAATTCCATGAATGCCATGAATCATATGAATGCCATGAATTCTATGAGTCCTAAGAATGATTCGAATTCTATGAGCGGTATGGATGGTATGAAAGCTATGAATGCAATGAACGCCATGAATGCCATGAAAGCTATGTATTCAATGGCTCCTATGACAAGTAAGGAAGCTATGAAAGAGGAATAAGAAGAAGATTAACCAAATGACCAATACTGTTACCGCAGTATTGGTCATTTTTAGTTACTTATTCATTAAGTTAAGTTGGTTAACTGAATTTACAGAACATTGATGCTTCAATACCTTATATACTCTTTCTATTTCTTTATATGAACACTTGTCTTTAAGATCACACTCCATACAATTCCAACAATTCATATATCCAAAGTGCTTGAAAATGAGTTCATGCTTTTCAAACTGATAATAAACTTTTTTAATCATACTTACAGGATAAAATAGCTTAAGTAAATTAATACTCTCCTTTATTGATAAATTATCTATTCGCGTTCCTATATAATCCCTAACACATTTATAATATATGAAAAGTTCCTTGTCCTCTGTAGTTTGACATATACTTTTAAGAAAATCATCAAATCCCTTATAGGCATTTACAAAATCACCAGATTTATAGTACACTGCCGCCTTAAAAAGATCAATACTTGAATAAAACCATGTAAAATCTCCCTTTGTGTGGAGATTTATGAATTGGGCTGTAGGAGTAATCCCACCAATTTTATAATTTTTTATATAGTTCAAATTTTCCGTAAGTTTTTCATCTGATATATTGTTTATATTTCTTATCATTTTCTTTAGCCCGACATAACCTGCATATTCATCTAATGATTCAATATCATCAATATTCTCTACTTCACTAAAACCTGGAACGATAATATGAAAACTAGGGAATCCTAGATAAGACACGTCTCGTGCGAAAATATTGTAACCTTCTTTTTTTAAGATGTTTTTCAAATAAGATAAAAGCTCTTTATTACTTCTTCCTTGTAAATTATCGAAAGGCTTAAATTCATAGCTGAAATTGCTACCGAAAAATTCAGAAGGGTAATAACCAGAGCCGTTAACAAGTATTCCTATAAGATTGTTTTTTTCACTATCCATAGTATTTTTATAGGAAAATTCCTTAACTCCTCTCATAGATCTAATGTCTTGTCCCTGAAGCAGTTCTGTAAGTGTTCTCTCAAGAGCTATTTCAACTATTGGATGAGAACCGAATTTAACAAAATATGTTTGGTCCATTTTGTTAATTAATATTACGCCAACCACGGGATACATTTTTCCGAGGGAACAATCTTTAACAATTACCTGATAGTTACCTGAATTTTCAAGTTCCATTATCATTTTATCAATTCTCGGGAATTTTTTTATATAATCTCGTGGCACTGTGGGTGGAACTATCTTATTAAGTAAAATAATTCTGTTCGCAACTCTCTCAAATACTTCGGATAGTCCTTGTACCAACGCTTCTTCCGTTGAGTTTCCAGCACACATTCCATTTGACATATACATCTTAGAAATCATCTTAACTGGTATATAAGAAAGTTTATTATTAAATAAGTTCAAGTATGGTAAAGCTACAAAATCTGAATGTACATCTTCAAAGGATATTTTCTTCCACTTTTTTAAAAGCTCATTCTTGTCAATATCCTTACGTACTTTATTCATTTGTATCTTAATCCAATCGTCTTCACTATTTAATACCTCATCCATACTCATATACCTTTCATCCGGAGCATAGTAAAAACTCTCGTATGAAAATGCCTCTGGACTCAAATCCTGCGATAGTCTAAAAAATGACTGATTCTGCAATCTCTCCATAAGTTCAGCATAGGCACTTGCGGTTGCAAAAACTGCTGTGGTACCTTTCCCATTTGTAGATATATTAGTGCCTTTTATTGACACACTTAAAGAATAAAAATCCTTTGCTGAATTTTTCCAGTTAGATTCAACTGGAATAAGTTCTAAGTTATTCAATATCTTTTTTATTTTTGCAATAGTATTCTCTGGCATCTCATCTTTGTACTTTGATACAGTAATTGAATTCATTAAACACCTCATAAATAATTAATATGTGCGAGTTATAATAGTCACATATATAGTATATTTATAAGATATACTATATATGAAAATATTACCATTTCTTATTTCTATATTTTCAATATATTGTTTTTATTAAGGAATTTCTTCTCTTCATGATTGAATAATAAGTTACCTCACTATTTGATGCGAGAAATTTTATTTTACAAGTAGTATATTTTGTGTTAACTACTTAACATACCAATCTTTAAATCTGTGATATATTATACATAAGTTAGTATAATGAGAGGAGTTTTACTATGCATTTAGACGAACAACTAAAAAGTTTAAAACAAAAATTGAACAAATTTACACCAAAATTTATTAGAAATATAATGAATGAAGCCGCTACAAATCTTGCCTTGCTAGAAATTGAAAAAAAAGCTTTGAAGCTTGGAGATTCTGCACCTGCCTTTGTACTAGTAAATGCTTTTGGAGAAAGTATAAATTCAATTGAATTATTAAAAAAAGGGCCTTTAGTAATTAATTTTTATCGTGGCGCTTGGTGTCCGTTCTGTAATCTGGAATTAGCAGCATATCAAGATGTTCTTCCTGATATCGAATTCTTAGGTGGGCAATTAGTTGCAATCTCACCAGAATTACCTGATAAAGCCATGACACTATCTGAAAAACATAAGCTAAAATTTCAAATATTAAGTGATACAAACAATTTAATTGCCAGGGAATTTGGCATTGTGTTTACAGTAGATAAAAAATTAAGACGACTTTATAGACTAATGAACATTAATTTGTCCACATCGCAAGGAAATAAAAACTATGAACTTCCTGTACCCGCAACCTATGTTATAGATAAAAACGGGGTAATTATACTTTCTCATGTAGATACAGATTACACTAACAGATTGGACCCTTCTGAAGTTATTAAATGTCTAAAAGCGATGTAGTTTAATAAGTAATTTCGCTTAATGATGTTTTAAAAATTACTAGAGCAATGAGTAATTCACAATGTCAAAAGAAAAATCCATTAGGTAAGTGTTGTCATCAAATAATTCAAGCTGCAATAGATAATGGACTATCTATGAAATAATGAGATTTTTATTATGTAACATTATTATTTTATTAATATAGGT